>JAIOQY010000181.1 GCA_021108435.1 Candidatus Aegiribacteria sp. | reverse complement strand
TCCTGTGTTGTGTGAAAGGAAAACAAATTGAAACTACCCCCGTCTGAATGGTTTAACGATCCAGAATACTGGGAAGCTAATCGCTCCTTCATCTGGAGCAAGGAAAGAATCGAAATGTCCGAAGCTGCTGCCGCCGGAATTGCGAAGCTCCTGGATATGGAACCCGGTGAATCAATTCTGGATTTGGCATGCGGGTTTGGAAGACATTCACTGGCATTATCCAAACAAGGATACTCCGTTACTGGTATCGATCTGAATGCCGGTTTCATACAGGAAGCCTCCAGAAAATCACTGGATATGAAACTCGATGCCCGATTCCTTTGCGCAGATATGCGAGACTTCGTAGAACCTGATAGCTTTGAGAACATCATTATCATGTATAACTCCTTCGGATACTTTCAGAATCCCCTGGATGACAGAAAAGTTCTTGAGAATTGCTTTCAGTCGCTGAAACCAGGGGGCAAACTTCTTCTTCAAGATGTTACTCGAGAGTGCATCATTGCATACCGATCCTCAAGATGCTCCAGGGATTGGCACGAGGAGAGCGACGGAACTATTAGACTTGAAGAAACAACAGCCAATGACAATTGGACCTGGAATACTACTCGATGGATTGTTCTCAAAGGATCTGAGCGTCGAGAATATACGTATGGTATGCGGATATATGGGACATCCGAGTATTGCGATCTGGTAACCTCCGTAGGATTCAGCAATCTTCAAACCTATGGTGGCATTAGCGGTAAACCTTACGACAAAGAAAAGCATCATCTCACTCTTCTTGCACAGAAACCAAATGGAAATAAATGAAACACATAACAAAATGCAGCAGAGCTGCTGTAGAAGTAATGCTGGATAAGATTGTCGTAACCTGCTTAATGTTGAGCGTTATGAAGCAGAGATAGGAAGCAAGAATGAATCAAGATGTGAATAAATCCAATTACAGGGAATTGGCAAGCAGTTATGACAGTCAGATCAAAGAGTATGACAGTTACGGTCATGATGTGCTTTTCGGGATGTGTTATGATTATGTTAATACAGGTGAAAAACTGCTTGATATAGGCATTGGTACTGGTCTGGGTTCTATAAAGTTTTCCAGAGTGGGTTTGAGAATCTATGGACTCGATGAATCACAGGATATGCTGAATGCATGTCAATCAAAATCATTCGCGGCAGAACTGAAGCGTTACGATATTAACCTGGATACAATTCCATATAAGGATCAGTATTTCGATCATGTTATCTCCTGCGGGGTATTCCATTTCATTGGTGATCTGTCAGATATCTTCACTGATGCAAGAAGAGTCATGAAAAAGGACGGCCTGTTCGCCTTTACAATCGCGCCGCAAGAGACAGATATGGACTACATTAAGGAACCGACTGCATGGGGAGTATCAATATTTAAGCATTCACCGCAGTATATTATGAAGCTACTGGAAACAAACGGCCTGGAGTTGTTGAAAGAGCAGAGATTGTTGATTAAGGGTGCAGATAAGGTGAACTACGATATGCTATTCTCGGTTCTTATCTGCAGATCGGTAAAAGTGGCACAAAAAGAACAGGTCATATAAAAAATATTTCAGTGAAGTGTAAAGACCGAACCCGCTGAAGAACACGTTATGTAATCAAGGATATTAATGATAAAGTTTAACAATATTCATTTATCTTATAATGGTAAAACGGTAATTCATAACCTCTCTTTTGAGATACAGCAGAGGGATAAAGTCGTCATATTAGGAAAATCAGGTTCAGGGAAGAGTTCTCTTTTCTCCATGATTTTAGGATTTGTCAAACCCAGCGAAGGAGAAGTTATCTTCGATGGAATGCGTGTTGATGAAAAGAGCATATGGGATATCCGTAAAAAGGTCGCCTATATTGATCAAGACGTAAGCATAGGCTCTGGAAATATTATTGACTTACTTGGTTTTGTTTCAAGATTAAAAACGAATATGCACTTGGATTTCAGCAAAGATAAGGTTGACGATCTTTTAAGGTATTTCGAGCTTACCGGCGATTTCATCGATAAGAATGTCGAAGATTTATCCGGTGGCGAAAGGCAGCGTTTAGCTGTTGTAATTTCTGTTCTGCTTGAAAGAAACATATTCTTTCTGGATGAGGTTACTTCATCTCTTGATAAGCATCTCAAGAAAAAGGTTGCAGATTATTTTGTGAAAAGAAAGGATTGGACTTCTTTAGTAATTTCCCATGACCCTGTATGGCTTGAAAACCCTTCTGTTAAGGTTTTTGCCCTGGAGGAGGGAAGATGGAAACAGTAGATATCACCATATTCTCATTGGGACTCGTATTTCTATTATTGACTATACCTGTAATAATCAGCCTAGTTTTCGGACTGCACTTAATTAAATCCCTATTCAATTCTGTTGCAAGGATGTCCATTCAGCTAATTCTGATTGGAGTATTTCTTAAATATCTGTTTTTATGGAATAACGCGTTTATCAATATCTTATGGTTAACAATCATGATTACAGTTGCTGTATATTCTGCTATAAAAGGTTCTTCCGTAAAAATCAGCAAGATTTTCCTACCCAGTTTTGTATCATTTTCCTTTGCAACATTTGTCGTTGTTTTTTACTTGAACATTTTCGTTATCCCGCTTACTAATGTTTTTGACGCAAGGTACCTGATAGTTCTTGGTGGAATGCTTCTTGGCAATTCTCTCAGGGGCAATATTGTTGGAATTACTACTTTTTATAAAAATCTGAAAAAGGATACAAAAAACTATTCATATGTTTTATCGCTTGGAGCTTCTCATTATGAGGCATTACTTCCGTATTTTCGTGAAAGTGTTCAACTTGCGTTAAAACCCACACTTGCTTCTATGGCAACAATGGGAATAGTAGCTCTTCCTGGTATGATGACAGGAGTTATTCTAGGAGGCGCAAGCCCTGAAGTTGCTATTAAATATCAAATTATGATCATGATAGCAATTGTCGTTAGCACAATAACAAGCGTAGTGCTTACCATCCTAATGACTACGCGTGTATGTTTTAACAGGTGTGGCTCATTACGACAAGATGTATTTATCAATAAAAATACTTCTAAATACGCAACTAAATAAAATTTCAGTTAACATAAATTGTAGAATTGCATTTTGAACTAAGTATTACGAGGTGATTCCATGGAACCGAATGATTTTGCCGCAGAATTCATCAATGAACTTGAATCGATTCCTGAATTGACTACAGCTCCTATGAGGAAGTTGCGTCGGAAGTATTCAAAGAAGCTAAGAGATGAAGACGCACTATATGTTTTTGAGGTAGTACATTTGATTCTCGATACCAGTAAGTATCGATGGATAGTTTATGAATTCATTAAGTATCATCATGATGCATTTCACTCTCTTGACAGAAAAAGTCTTGAAACTCTCGGGTACGGTATGAACAGCTGGTCATCTGTGGATTGCTTCTCTCGCACTCTATCAGGTCCGGCATGGAGAGATGGATTAATATCTGAAGATACGATTCGCGATTGGGCGCAGTCACCAGACCGCTGGTGGAGACGAGCAGCGCTTGTCAGTACTGTGGCTTTGAACATGAGATCCTATGGCGGAAAAGGTGATGCCTGTAATACGCTGGCGATATGTGGTATGCTGGTTACGGATTATGATGATATGGTTGTTAAAGCCTTATCCTGGGCACTTCGAGAACTTGTTGTTCATGATCCCGCAGAGGTAGAAAGATTCCTGTACGTTCATGATGATGTACTCGCCGCGAGAGTTAAGAGAGAAGTGCGAAACAAACTGGAAACAGGACTGAAAAATCCATAAGGTTGCAATAGAAGGTACACAGCATACTTCGTTTATCAGTAACGAAACAGCTATATTGCATATGTATGACAAATGAAAGAACTGATACACTAATCGGTCTCATTAAAGTAGAACTTTACTTCAGGGGCTGCAGAACACTTAAGGACAGAAGAGGTTTTCTTCGTTCCCTGAAGGATCGTCTTTTAAACATGGGCTTTTCAGTGGCGCAGATTGGCCCCCCCGATATTATTCAGAGGGCCTGGATCGCAGCTGTCTGTGTTTCTGGAACTGAAACCGGTGTTTCGCGAATGCTCATACGTGCGGAAAAGCTCATGTACAATCCTGAATGGGAACTTATAAGCATCGATAAAGATATAATTACTGATGGCGAATTATCTGAAATGGAGGAACATCATTGAAATCGCACAGAAAGTACCTCTGGTTCAATACACCACACCGTCGAGACTACATCAACATTACACCTGCTGTAGACCTTGAGCTCCGAGAGAGCGGTATAAAAGAGGGGCTTTGTCTTGTTAACGCTATGCATATCACCGCAAGCGTCTACATCAATGATGATGAACAGGGCTTACTTCAGGATTACGACGAGTGGCTCGAGGGGCTGGCGCCACACGAACCGATATCCCGCTACAGGCACAACAGAACAGGTGAAGACAACGGAGACGCGCACCACAAGCGCCAGATCATGGGGCGGGAAGTGGTTGTAGCCGTTACTGATGGAAAACTGGATCTCGGTCCGTGGGAACAGATATTTTATGGTGAATTCGATGGTAGAAGAAAAAAAAGAGTGATGGTTAAGATAATAGGCGAGTAGGAATATATTCTTACTGCCGATGTATTATCATGGCATCTTTCTATTCGATTGTACTTAACATCTGAAGGGAGTTCTATATGAAAAAGACCGGACTGTTAATTATCCTGGTTCTGCTGATGTTCACGGGCATCGCAGTTGGCCAGCAATACTACGATTACCCTGCAATGATAACGACTACAGGAATGGGTACCGCAAGTGCGGAACCGGACGTGGCTTCGATTGTTTTCGGTGTGGACATCACCCAGTTGATGACGCAGCACGAATGATCCATACAGCCATGGCTGCGGCAAGAGCAGAAGGAGTAGCCGGAGAAGATATGCAGACTGCAAGCTACAACCTCTGGGTGGAACAGGTCTGGGATGACTACGACTACGAGTACACAGGGGAAATGGAATATCACGTGATACACTACATAAAGGCGGACATTCGTGATATTGAATCGGTTGGAGACGTTCTAGCCGCTGTTGTAAGCGAGGGAGCCAATTCCATAAACGGAGTCAGTTTCTACGTTGAAGACACTTCCGCGCTTTTCGAGGAAGCAAGACAGCGCGCAGCAGAACACGCTAACGATAAAGCTGAACAGCTGGCTGACTGTTTTGGAGTATCACTGGGTAACATCTCAAGCATCAGCGAATGGACAAACAACTATTATTACGGCGATTACGGAGCCTATGATAACTACGGTGGCGGGCTGGGTTCTTATGCTCAATCTCCATCAATTACTCCGGGAGCTTACTCTATTTCAGTAGAGGTATCTGTTAGCTTCAAGATAGAAGAGTAGTCATGACACGGGGAGTCGTTATTCCGCTGCTATTTATGCTGGCTACCGGTGCCGCTGCACAGATGCATGGTTCAGCACCGGACTCAGCGGTACTGAATACCTGGAACGCTGTTCTGAACGGCTCCCCGCAAGAATTTCTCATAACACTGGAAAGCGGCTGCGCTGAACAGATCATGCAGGAATGCACTGAATATCTTCATCTGATGCAGACGATGTCTTATGAAAATCTTGGGATGATATTCGCGGAATTGCGGTTGGAAGCAGCTCCTGGAGAAATTGAATTCTGGGACAACACCGCAGTTCTGGAGATGATTCTGTCAGCTCCAGGACAAGTTTATATCCTTGAAAAGAGTATTCTGGAAATAGACGGTCTTCAGTGTGATAACAGCACCGGTATTGTATTTATTTCTCTGGACATCAGCGGGATCGGTAATGTATCTCTGGAAATCCCTGTTATCTCTACAACCGCTGGCTGGCAGGTTACAGGGATTGATCCTATCGTTTCATCTGTTCTGGAATCCATTATTACTCGATAAGATACTTGACAAATGGTACATTTCCGAGATAAACTGATAGAACGATGGGAATATTAGCAGTTCTCCAGTTCGTTCTGTTATCTCAGTCTCCGGTCATCACGGAAATTGCAGCCAATCCTCTTGTTGAGATCTCCGGTGAATTCGTTGAGATATTCAATCCCTCATCTGAGCAAATATGTTTGAGTAACTTCAGCATTACAGACGGAGATGCCCTCGATGAACTCGTTCCCTGGGATGAAATCATCTTTGGTTCTTTTCCACATCCTGGAATGCTTCTTGGAACCGATACCATTCCTGCAGAAGGGTTCGCCCTCGTTTTCGAACTGGATTATCCGGATAACCCCGTGTATGAGATACCTCCCGGAACGCTCATTCTCACAACCGCTGATCACGCGATCTGCAATGGTCTGGCGGCATCCTCCGATCCTCTTACCCTCTTTAACTCCGGTGGTACCGCTGACAGTAATGCTGTAAGTACATACGGTACACCTGTCAATTCGGACACATGGCAGGAAAGGGACGATGACGGTCTTGACGGAATACCTTTCGACCCGGGTGAAGGTTTTACAGTTGAACGATTCCCTTGGTCATCTCCTGATGGGGAAGGATTCTGGATTACAGGGCCTGAAGGTGGTACACCCGGAACCCATGCTGAAGCTCCGCCTGATACTATGAATATCTCCTGCGACAGTGTCTGGACTGATCCTGTAGAACCGTCTGCAGGATCTCCATTTGAAATACATGCTTCCTTCACCTGCTGGGGTAATGTTTCTCCATCGAGCGGTACCCTGATACTTTTTCTGGACAGCCAGGGAGATTCTATTGCGACTCCTGAAGAAATTATCGCGGAATTCTCTGCAGCAGTGCTTGAACCCGGATTAACAAATACATTCACTGCAATGACTGCGCTTGACCAGGGCTGGTACCTTCCATCAGCTCTTGCGGAAGTACCAGATGATGAATACCCGCTCGATGATTTCAGATCCATCGAAACAGCAGTGGGAGGAGGTGTAGATCCTGTTATCACAGAAGTGATCTGTAATCCTATTGAAGAAGATTACGGCGAATTCATCGAAATATACTATCCCGGCCCCGGTATCTTTCCTCTCGCCGGATGCTCTTTCACCGATGGTGACGCGCTGGACGTAATCGTGACATGGTCTGAAACTCAGCTCACTGATCCTGATGCCGTCTATGGAGCATACTTACCGGCAAATGGATACGCTCTTGTGCTGGATCCGGAGTACATATTCGGAACCCAGCCATACGATCTTGCCGGATCAACTTATGTATTCACGGTTGATAATACGACAATCGGCAACGGTCTTACCGGCAATGATCCTATAACATTGTACGATCTGAATGGAACCGCTCAGATAAACACTCTATCCACCTATGGAACACCTCTGGTGTTCGATGACCCACTCCTTTGTGATGATGATGGTCTCGACGGCATCCCATACGATCCGGGGGAGCACTACAGCGTACAGAGAAGACTGTTCACCCTTCCGGACGAAGAGTTTTCCTGGGTAACTTCACCGGAAGGAGGAACACCGGGTGCTCCAGCGGAATATTCCGATACAACGGACGCTGCAGTTGATTCTCTGAGAATAACTCCTCCGGATCCTGAACCTGGTAATTCACTTCTCATTACTGCTTTCTTCTCAAACAAAGGGACAATACCCTTTATAGAAGCTGAAGTATCCATTTTTCTGGATATGAACGCTGATTCAATCGCACAACCTGATGAAATCCTCCTGACAGAGCTTTCTGATTCTCTCTATCCTGGAGAAGATACAAGCATCTCCGTGACTATCAGCGCACCTGAAACCGGCTGTTATCCTGCTGCCGCACGGATATCACTTGAAGGTGATGCAGTGCCGGGTAATGATTTCATATGTGAAAGCTTCACAACCGGAGGCGGAGTTCCTCTGGTCATTTCAGAGGTTCTCTGCAACCCATCCAGTGAGGATCATGACGAGTTCATTGAAATGTGGTTCCCCGGACCGGGTGTATTTGACATTTCCGGATGCAGCTTCACTGACGGCGATGCGCTGGATGTGCTGATTCCATGGAACAGTGAATACGGAATTCTGCAGGATCCCGATGTGATATGCAGTCAGTTCCTTCCCGAAAACTGCTTCGCTGTAATTCTTGATCGGGAATATACCGATGGGATTCAACCGTATAATTTCCCTTCCGGAACTGTTATCCTCACTACAGGTAATACCACTCTCGGAGACGGTCTTTCGCAGAATGACCCAATCTCACTCTATACGTCCAGCGGCACCACATCTTCCGATGTAATGTCAACTTATGGAACACCGATCGATTCCGATAATCCTTTACTGAGAGACGATGACGGTCTGGATGAAATACCCTTTGATCCAGGCGAGGATAACAGCGCCCAGCGAAAGGATCTTAGCGAACCAGACATCTTCAGCAACTGGATTATATCTAATGATGGCCCGACTCCCGGAGCCCCTCCCCCGTTCATTGTAGAGGGAATGAATGCGGCATCCCTCGGTATGATCTGCGATCCACCCATGGGACCTGATAATGAGAATGCAGTTCTTACTGCACGGTTCACCAACTCAGGAACCGATACTATTCCATCAGGTGAACTCTCCTTAGCTTTTTACGATGACAGGGATCATAGCGGAGCCCCATCAGAGAACGAACTTTTCTACAGTTATGTATGCGGTACTGTTGCTCCTGGAGATTCAATTGAAGCAGACTGCCAGTGGGTATCATGTCCGGAAGAGATGCTTCTGTTCGCTGTAGCCATATGTGCCGCAGACTCTTTCTCCTCGGACGATACTACATCATGTATCTGGAATACATACGGTTCCATTGTACTTAATGAGATAATGTACAGCCCGGCACCAGGAGAACCCGAATGGGTTGAGATCGTCAACAGTTATCGGGCTGGACTTTCGAAGATTCACGTGATCAGGCTGTTTTCTGCGATGACACTCTGTTTCTCCAGCCGGACAGCTTTGCCGTGATAGTATCAGATTCTTCCGAGTTCAGGGAATTATGGGCAAATGTTGAATGCCCCGTTCTACAGCCATCAAGCTGGCCCACGCTGAATAACAGCACACAGCAGGGAGAAGAATGGGCAGACCAGCTTATTCTGAGAGATAACACAGGTCAGGCAACAGATTACGTACCATACGATGATGACTGGGGCGGCGCAGCTGGAATAAGCCTTGAAAAGCTGAATCCGGAATTCAAAGGATACGACTCGGCAAGCTGGAGCGGATGTATGTCAGGAGGCACACCGGGGAATGAAAACAGCTGCATTTCGGGAAGCACAGGTGGTGAGTTCCTTGAATTCCATCCAAATCCCTTCTCTCCTGATGGCGATGGTCGTGATGATCTGCTCACGATTGAAATGAACTTCAACAGCCCTGAGAACGAAGTCACACTTGAGATCTACAATGTACAGGGTCGATTGATCCTGGAGCTCCTGAACAGAGAGGCCTGCGGCAGTTCAAGAGTTATCATCTGGGATGGAACCGGTGAGAACGGTCAGAGACTCGTGGTTGGACGTTACATTATCTTTCTTGGTTCAAGAGCAATCGATACAGGTGAATTTCGTGAGACCTGCGAAGTAGTAATCCTGGCCCGACCTTTATAGAGGGACGTACCACACTTCTTCAACTTAGCTAGAAGAGCTGTTTAATTATAATAGTTTTTGCCTGAGTTTCTCAAGCATATCAGCAGTCATGGAATCAAGATCCCATTCCGGTTCCCAGCCCCATTCTTTCCTGGCCACGGAATCATCTATGCTGCTGGGCCAGGTATCTGCTATCTCCTGCCTGAAATCAGACTCATAAGTAACTTCGAAGCCTGGAATGAATTTACTGATACTCTCCGCAATATCCCCCGCTGTCACGGAAAGAGCCCCCACGTTGAAATCACTATGGTGAGAGAGATTGTGAAAATCAGCATCCGCAAGATCAAGAGTTGCTTTAATGCAGTCCGGCATGTACATCATCGGAAGCATGGTATTCCTTCGTACGAAACAGGTGTATCTTCCCTCTTCAATAGCCTTGTAGTAAATCTCCACAGCATAATCCGTAGTACCTCCTCCAGGCGGTGTTTCCGAGGAGATAATTCCGGGATAGCGCAATCCCCTTACGTCAACACCGAATCTTTCAACGTAATAATCGCACAGAAGCTCTCCAGATACTTTTGTCACGCCATATATTGTTTTCGGACGGAGAATTGTTTTCTGGGGTGTATTTTCCCTTGGAGTTTCAGGACCGAATGCAGCGATAGAGCTTGGGATTATCACTCGTGCAAGGGATTCCTCCCTTGCTGTTTCGAGGATGTTCAGAGTACCATCCATATTCACTCTCCAGCAGAGCAGAGGATTCTTCTCTCCCGTTGCGGACAGAATGGCTGCCATATGGAAAATCGTATCGATCTTGTATTCACGAATGAGATTGGAAACAGCCTCGATATCGGTCACATCCAGAATGCTCCAGGGCCCTTCGTTCACTACTTTACTGTTTTCATCTGATTTGATATCCGAAGCAATGACATTATCGGAGCCGTAGCGTTTCCTGAGTTCAACAGTAAGTTCAGATCCGATCTGTCCAAGAGCACCTGTTACAAGAATCCTTTTAATATCCCTGGCCATGTTCATCCTCCATTAAGCGACAACTGTACCTGATTCAGGCATGAAGCTAGCAAATGATACATACACACGCAAGTGGTTGATAGTTAATGTCAGGAACAAATTCGTGGTATTTCCAAATAGACATTTTATAGGTTCATTATTGTTTATATACTGACATTTAGTTGACTAAACAGACTACGTCCCTGATTTGTGTTCCGACTGTGATTCTATCAAGTTCATCCTTATTCAACACAGTACCGAACGCGGTATACCTGCCATCCAACCTGCCGTGATCATCCAGCATTATGAAGAACTGGCTGCCTCCAGTGTTCAATCCCGCGTCAGCCATTCCAAGGACTCCTCTTCCAAAATGTCTTGTGCTTCGCTCATTTGGCAGCAGATAACCGGGACCCCCGGTCCCGACACCCTCCGGACAACCTGCCTGGGCTACAAATCCAGGAATGACCCTGTGAAAATAAACACTGTCATAAAAACCCGTTCCAGCCAGGTGCCAGAAACTGCTGCACGTAACAGGCGCAGTATTTCCCCAGAGGAGAACTGTGAAATTTCCGACATCTGTCTCTATTACAACTGTATCCGGTATTGAGATACTGTCAGGATTAAACGGAAATTCGTATTGTGTCCATTCGGCCGTTTCCGGTTCCCGATTCTCTTCGGACTCCTCTACGCTCCTCAGTCTGTCCGTCAGCAAAGTTACATATTCTTCAATCAGCATCTGATCTGAATTGTTTCCCTGAAGAGTTGAAATCCTCAGTAATGCATTCTCAGCTTTTATTGAATCACCAGTATCGACAAGATGCCAGGCCCATGAAATGGGAATAGCCCAGTATTGATCTGATATCCAGCTCTCCTTCAGCAGCGAGTCAACAGGTATTGAATCGTTCAGCCATGCTGTCTGTGCAGCAGCTCTTCTGCCCGGATCCTGATGAGCCATCAGTTCACGGAGAAGAAGAGTATCCGCAAAACCAAGCTGTTCCGCAGCCATGTTCCCAACCGGTCCGAATGTGATGGACAGATCACGAAGCCGGTTTACTCCATCATCGAATCCAGCTTCGCTCCTGGCAATGGAAGCCGCAAGTGAGACATAGGGAACGGAATCATTGATCAGTTCTCCAATGATGGATGGATCGCAAACCTCAATCGCGCTGAATCGTACAGCCCAGATGGAATCATCCAGCATACTCACTACTGTCTCGGGAGAACTGCATCCGGCAATGTAGATCCTTTCCAAAGCTGTATTCATTTCTGAGGAGGTATAACTGTATTCAATACCAAGTGTACTGAAATATCGCGCTGAAGCGCTGGTTCCGGCCTCTTCTATCCTGATTGGAGCGATGTCTCCTGTGATATCAATCCCCAGTTTTCCGAGAGCTTCAAGAGAAAGAGATTTACTTTTGGATGGAATACAATCCCAGGTTGCTGAAATGATTTCCACAAATGCTTCCAGATTCTCCTGTTCTTCGCCCTCCGCAAAAGTATGGAGAATCCTGTTGATAAGCGCATCCAGAAGTGCCGGATTATCTGAAATATCCTGCGAATCAGGAATTATTGATTCCCCCCCGAACTCAATCAGCACAGGTGTCATTTCAGTTTGAAGCGGTATACCGATCAGGCGAGCTGACCATGCAGCTTCAGTCGAACAG
Source organism: Candidatus Aegiribacteria sp. (assembly GCA_021108435.1). Taxonomy (NCBI): domain Bacteria; kingdom Pseudomonadati; genus Candidatus Aegiribacteria; species Candidatus Aegiribacteria sp. The sequence goes on along the minus strand of JAIOQY010000181.1, from coordinate 2,757 downwards.
GTTAAATCCACCTCTATGAGATGTGTCGCAAGACTTCCCGGACTGAACCGGTCAGGACTCCAGCCGCTTCTGGCCATGAAAACCAGAACTTCCATGGGATCTTCTCGAAGAGCATCCATAATTTCAATTGAATCCGGTGGTGCAGGCGCAAATATCCAGGAATTCATACTAATGATAAGGCTCTGAAGCAGAACGGGAATCATCCTAGCCCTCTTCCTCTGTTCCGGTACTATCGTTCAAGGACTCAATGTATTCAAGAATCAGATATTCAGATCTCTGCCGATCTGGCTCCATAACCATCACATAACCCCATATCGGATTCCATACTCTGGCAATGCCATTGTACATTGGGATCTGCCTGCTTCGGATTGCGGCTACTATTCCCTGGGTTTCGAGAAATGCCTTAATGGTTATCGCTTCCATTTCAGAAGAAGCTTCAAGTACTGATACCAGTTTGCTGTTATCATTCTCTGCCATTTTTACCTCCTGCGGAACAATAACGAATGATTCCATAATCCGCACTTATCTTTTAACTGTACTGATAAGAATTGATTATGGTAGTAGTGTGAATGATGGGGTGTCTGAAGCCTGCAGCAGATTGATTCTGAGTTCAGCAGGCCAGGGCTGAGAACAGACCCTTTGAACCTGATCCGGATAATACCGGCGAAGGGAGAAACGGTGGGAAGAATAATGAAAACAGCAATCGAAATGGCGCGGCAGGGAAAGGCGACCACTGTAGCGGAACGAACTGCTGAACTGGAAAACGTTCCGGTTGATTTACTTGTAAAGGGTCTGGCTGATGGAACTATTGTAGTTCCGGCGAACAGAACTCACGATATCCGGAAACCTTGCGCCATCGGGCATGGATTGACCGTTAAGATAAATGCCAACATCGGCAGCTCAGCTGACATGGAATCAACCGAAGTTGAACTTGATAAACTTAGAGTAGCGGTTGCTTACGGCGCAGATACAGTTATGGACCTTTCTACAGGATCTGAATGGAAAACGATTCTAAGCAGAATCATGGAAAGAAGTCCTGTTCCAATCGGCACGGTTCCACTATATCAAGTTTTTGGTGAAGCCCTGCGAGGAAACAGAGACGTTAGTGATGTCTCCGAGGATGATATTTTCTCTGCAGTAGAAGATCACTGTATAGCGGGAGTAGACTACCTTACACTTCACTGTGGTGTTACCACGCGAGCCTTGAAACTTCTTCATGTTCAGGGCAGGAAACTGGGCATTGTCTCCAGGGGAGGTTCTCTTCTCGCCGAATGGATGGAAAAACACGGTAAGGAAAATCCTCTCTTCGAGCACTTCGATCGTCTGATAGATATTCTCCATGAATATGATGTAACCTTCTCTCTCGGAGACGGATTAAGACCCGGTTGCATCGCTGATGCTTCCGATCGGGCGCAGATAGAAGAGTTGATTACGCTTGGAGAATTACAGAAACGTTCTCATAGAGCTGGAGTACAGGTGATGATAGAAGGTCCGGGACACGTTCCCATGGACAAAATCGCTGAAAACATCCGGATGCAGAAAAGTCTCTGTGGAGGAGCTCCCTTCTATGTTCTCGGTCCTATAGTTACAGATATCGCCCCGGGATATGATCACATAACTTCTGCGATTGGCGGCGCAATGGCCGCATGGTATGGAGCGGATTTCCTGTGCTACGTAACTCCTGCTGAACATCTTCGTCTGCCTGATGTTGAAGATGTGAAAGTCGGTGTGATATCATCGAGAATTGCCGCTCATGCTGCTGATATCGCTCGGGGAACCAGAGGTGCAATGAAGGCTGATAACCTGATGGCTGAGGCAAGGGAAAGATTCGATTGGGAAGCTCAGTACAGCCTTTCGCTTGATCCTGCCACCGCAAGACATGAAAGGGATGAAGCTCTTCCATCGGACAACGATGTCTGCTCCATGTGCGGTCACCTCTGTGCACTGAAAACAAGTAAGAGGATCTTCGAGAAGGATCAGGAGAAACAAAGATAATGGGAAAATTGTAGCCTGCATGGTGTCGCAGGTCTTGTACCGAACCAGCATTCATGTGTATTGTCTGGACTATTGATGGAGGAGAAACATGGGTGATCCTATCGTGAGCGCAGCGGTTCTTGCAGTAACAGGCGCTTCAACTGCTGCAGCTGCAGCAATGGCTAATGCTGTGAAGGCTTCCGGAGCAATAATTCGTCTTGACCCGGAAGAATTCACAAAGATTCTTTCTCGCACAACCGAACCTGTTATCGTTATCGCACCCTCAGGATTCAAGAAGAAGAAGATGCAATACCTTCTTCCCTGGAAGGGTTTCGTCTTCCACTGCATCTCAGCTGAACAGATGAGTTTCCCGAAGGGTGCAGAGATCATAGCTGCAAAAAAAATATGGATCCCCAGCTAGAATCTGATGAACGGGGTTAAATGATGAAACATTTGATGATTCCGGCTTCATGGAAAAGCGCAGCTTCCATGAAGAAGACCATCGAGAGCAAAGAAAAACAGGGCTGGCAGGTTGCTGCGCTTGCGGATGTTTCAGGAGCAAATATGCTTATCATGGTTGATGATGGAAATAAGTATAAGCATGAAGTCGTCCAGGTTTTCTGGAGTCTTAAGAGTAAAGTGTCCGATATCATCGAGGAGAAGCAGAATGAAGGATGGATAGTCGCCACGCTTGGAGCCTGTCTTGGCAGTTCTCTGCTTATAATGAAGAGAAAAATCGAAACTGAACCGGATAACTCTTAAGCCATAAATTCTGATTATTAC
>JAIOQY010000180.1 GCA_021108435.1 Candidatus Aegiribacteria sp. | reverse complement strand
TGCGTATTCCTTCATAAAGCCTGAACTTGTCAAGCATGAATATGCTTTTGTCCAGATCCACGAGTTCATCAGACAACTCGGGTATGATTTTCGTAAGCTCTATCAGAAAAGCCTGGGGAATTCCTTCAATGCTCTTCCTGCCTTTTTCTCTGAAAACACTCCGGACGACCTCTCTGAATGGATAGTAGGGTATGGACCTTGTCGTTGCTGAAAGATTGCTCTCCAGAAATGTGATATCCTCATCCTCTGACTCTTTCACGATTTCATGAACCAGTCGTGTTTTACCAATACCTATCTCCCCGCTAACGCAGACCGCTCTCATGCCTGTATCATCAGTATGGTTGATAACATCACTGATTTTGTCCATCTCCTCTTTCCGTCCAACTATTTCCCTTGTCGGAGTAGTTAGTCTCCTGTCTTCTTTCCTGAAAGCGCCAATCCGATCTCTGCCGTGTCTTTTCGCACTGTAGAGACGGCGATCAGAGGTATTGAAGATGGAGATCCAGTCTTGCCCATCGATTGGAAATGATGCTATGCCAATGCTGCAGGTCAACCTTATCTTTGAAAACTCCCTGGAATGGCACTGCTCCAGAATGCGGGATGATATTCTGGCAGCCTGCTTGTATCTGGTATCCGGCAGTATGCAAATGAACTCGTCCCCACCATATCGATAAACAGTGTCATTCTTCCTGAGAAGATCCCTGAGAAAAGCAGCGTATTCAATTAGAACGTCATCACCCACGGAGTGACCATATGTGTCATTAATGTTCTTGAAATGATCAAGGTCGATAAGGACCACTGAAAGAAAGCTTTTTTTCAGACCCGCTTCCCGTATGTACTCGAGAGCGGTCCTGTTCAGGTAACGACGGTTATAAAGACCGCTGAGATCATCGATATACTCTATACCAATGTTGTTCATCTTAGACCCCATGTCTAACCATTGCAGTTTTCATTTAACTATACTGCAAATCGATTCATCAGGAAAGTAATGCAATCATCAGTTGATATTGCTGTTCAATGATCAGGTTATTCACAAAGGATATACTTGAGATGTTCCTGTTTTATTCGATATGAACGCTGAATCCATGGATGGGGACATGCAGGCTCGGCTGCGTGTCCACTGAAAGAAAGAATGGTTCCCTGTGTGATTAACCCTGGGAAGACTAACTCTGTGAGGTGTCCCGATTATGCGGACTAGTTCAGAATAGTGTCTTGATGCTGCCCCAGGTTTCGGATTCAAGAGCGTTGAGAGGCTCTCCGTAGAAAACGAATAACATGTCCGCGGGAAATCCGAAATAGTTCCAGCCCTCGACCCAGACACCGCCGCCATCATCATACCAGCATGGATCACCAATGCAATTATCACTAACAAAAGTGAAGCAGCCATCTGGAACTTCAGCCTGCATTTCAAAGTAGTAATGAATACCTTCATAAAGCTCTGGATAAAGATCTGCGTCGATTATGCAGTGGGTCTCATATATGTCATACCCCCATATGGTATCACCTGTGAAAAAGTTAATACATGGAACGCTTTCAACCCATACATCTGTGTTGGTATTGGGATCAGAATCGTTTAGATCATCCTCGGAGATCACAAGGTTCATAGTTGAGGCTGGCCCACCTGTCCAGACCATCCAGGTATAGATATCTGTTAAATAGTAGTCGCCATCGAGCACGAAGTCATCACAGAGCCATTGATTGCTCCAACTATTGATACCGATACAGCTTACAAAGGAACCAACCTGCGAATAAACCAATTCACCAATGGCAACTGGATCAGTTCTCTGAGTATGATATGATCTCAGAATATAAGGCTCATCAGCATATAAAGAAGCTCCAATTATAAATAACAGAGATAAAGAAAATTTCATTAAGCACCTCCCTAAACACTACATCCGTTCTTTTTACCTCAATATACCTACTTTTATTTAATATACCTTCTGATACTCTCCCTGGTCAATCACAATGATTGCGAATCTGCTTATATGATAACTACTGGACCGGGAGTAATCCATTCGGTCGAAATTCATTCGTTCACTTCAACAGGAACGGGTTGTTCAGTCTCTGCTTCCCCGTCCGTAATCAATCCCTAATTTATCCATCCGATTCCTGAGCGTGCTTGGATTTATTCCCAGCAGTTCAGCAGCTCCGCCAGGGCCATGAATCTTGCCATTCACTTTGGACAATGCTTGCCTAATATGCCGGGAGATCACCTCATCAAGATTATCCGGCTCGATAGTCAGTTCTGGTGAATCTGAGGTTTTTTGCTGTTGCTGCAGATTCAGATGTTTGAAGGTTAGAGGACCGCCCGGGTTGAGTATCAAAGCACGCTCCACGACATTTTGCAGCTCACGAACGTTGCCCGGCCAGTGGTACTCCATGAGAGGGACAATAGCACCGGGGGAAAGCGCGGGAATGCCAGGCAATTTTAGTTCCTTGGCTTTCAGGATGATAAAATGCTGCATTAGTGCAGGAATATCGGATTTTCTTTCGCGGAGTGGTGGTATCCAGATGGGAAATACGTTTATCCGAAACCATAAATCCTCGCGGAATTGATTGGTTTTCACCATCTCTTCCAGATTGCGATTAGTGGCGGCAATGATTCTTATGTCCAGCGGAATGATTTTGGTGCCGCCAACCCGTTCAATTTCTTTGTCTTGCAGTACTCTCAATAACCGCACCTGCGCCAGGGGCGGCAGTTCTCCGATTTCATCGAGCAGAATCGTCCCTTTATCTGCGCGTTCGAAGCGTCCCCGTTTCTGCGACAGGGCACCGGTGAAAGCGCCTTTTTCATGTCCGAAGAGTTCGCTGTCGATCAGAGTTTCCGGAATAGCGCCGCAATTCACATTGATGAAGGGACCATCTCTGCGAGTAGATGAATAATGGATTGCGTTGGCGATCACATCCTTGCCAACTCCGGTCTCACCCAGGAGTAATACCGGGCTATCGAGTGCCGCCACCTGTCGAATTCTGTCCATGGCATCTTTCAAACCGAAGTTGGCCCCGACTATCTCATCTCCGGATAGACGTCGAAGCTCTCCATGAAGATATCGGTTATCGTCGGCAAGCAAATCCTTCAGTTTGAGGACCTCCCGGTGTTTCAGTGTGTTGGATAAAGCAATCACAAATGGTTCCTTCAGCAGGGACAACATTTTTGCATGCTTCTCAGTAAATTTCTCTTTGCCTTCTGAAACGAGTACCAGGCTTCCCAGGATCCGGCTTTTTGACTTTAGAAGCATGACCATGAGAGAGGAACACTGTACGCTGTGAAACTTGAGCATTTCCCGGCTTATCGCATATTTCTCGGAATCTTCAAAAATAGATATGTCAGACATAGATGGCAGGTTCTTCAGTCCGGCAGATGCTCTTGCTTCCTCAGATAAAGGAGTCAACAGGTCTAATTTGCGGTATTCCGATTGAGTGGCAGTGGCAATTGTTCGCATCGCACCAAAGCCCTGGTCAAAACACTGCAGAAACATCCTGTCAACAGGCATTGCCTGCCGAAGATACTGCAAGGTGGAAAACATTGCTTCTTCAATTGCCAGATTCCCACATATACGTAATGCTGACTGTCGGAAAAATTCGTTTTCATCCATTTTTATTGCTCTTTCTATTTCTAATTCCTGATGATATCACCGTATATGGTAAATGTAAGCATTTTCACCGTATTTGACAAGTAAAATTGTCACATTTGGCAATTCAGCAAAATCATAAATTGTAACTTATTGATATTAATGACTATATGATTTGGTACAATTCTTGCATAACTGAACAATACAATGTCAACCAAAAAGCAAAACGATAGAGAGGGTATTATGAAATGGTTAGAAATCATCGAGTTTCGATCAGTAGATAGCGATCGGGAGTTGATGAAATCGCAACTACAGGATCTGGTTAATGAAGTAAACAGGGAAACGAGACATCAGAAAATAAAGGTGTACAGCCATATAACAGTGGAAACTGATCTCAGAATTCATTTGATTCATGATTCAGAAAAGGTGAAGGCTAGCGGGAGTCGATTGGGTTTAGATTTGACTTCCGCGTTAAAAGAACATGGCCTGGTAAACCATAGTGCATGGATTGAGATGCAGAGTTGAATGTTGCGTTCTAATATTGTCAAAAAGGAGTCGAATGATGGAAGATAGCAAAGCGGTAGTAATTACAGGAACATCATCCGGAATTGGCAAAGCCTGCGCCCTTCATCTGGATAAATTAGGATTTAAAGTTTATGCCGGAGTACGTAAACAAGCGGATGGCGATAATTTGAAAGAAGAAGCATCTGACAGACTTAGTCCAATAATTCTTG
>JAIOQY010000179.1 GCA_021108435.1 Candidatus Aegiribacteria sp. | reverse complement strand
CCCAATGCAGGGACCAAAACCCTGTGTCTTAACCATTTGACGACGCCCCAGCAGTCTCTGCTGATCTGCACAGGGTATAGTTCCCTGTCAGTATCTGTGAGAAACTTACTGCCTCGCTCTTCATTCTGAAAAGCGCATAGAAGGTTGGACCGGATCCTGACAAGCCCCAGTTTTCACAGGAATTCCTCAGAAAACGCGCCAGCTCTTCTATTTCAGGAAAGTGTTTCTCAAGCAGTGGTAGAAAATCATTCCACAGATTATGCGGGAAAATCTTACCCTCATGCCATACTGCTGACGAGGCTGAATAATGCTTAAGAATACCATTGTTTGTCAAGGACGTACGCATTCCGTCCCATGCGTTGTAAGCCCAAGCCGTGGAAACCGTGACAGAAGGATGAAGAAGAACAGCATGGAAAGGGACTGAAGGAACAGGTATTATCCTTTCCCCTCTTCCTTCGATAAGCGCGGTGCCGCCATGCAGGAAGAATGGAACATCACTGCCCAGCGCAGAAGCAGCGCCCGAAAGATCCAGAGTTGGTCTTGCAGTAAGAGTTCGGAGCCCCAGAAGGACAGCTGCAGCGTCACTGCTGCCACCTCCAAGACCCGCCTCAGAGGGGATTCTTTTAACAAGATCTATTTCTATGTCCAGGTTCTCTTCTGAAAGAGAAAGAAAGCGAGCTGCTGCTTTCCAGGCTAGATTTGAAGAATCGGATGGTACTCGGTAATCTTTGCATGTAAGTGAGATGTTGCCGTTTCCTGGTTTTGCGATAATGTGAACAGTATCATGCAGCGATATTTCCTGGAAAAGGCTGCGAATATCGTGAAAACCATCTGATCGTGAATTTAAAATTCTCAATCCGAGATTTATTTTCGCAGGCGCGATCAGGGAAATATTCACGCCGGAACGGATTCAGCACCCGGAAATAGCGTCAGCGCCAGAGCGACCGTAATCACCCAGAGCAGAATATTGAGCAGAAGGGGTTTATCAGTGAGAAGAATTCTGTCAGGACTGCCTCCATGACCTTTTATATGTATAAGATAGAGGTATCTGAATACACCATATACTACAAACGGGATTGTTATCCATAACTTGGTTGATACCAGTTCCATGGTTCTCTGGCTTACTGAATAGATCGAATATCCAATAATACTAGCGGCTGTTGCTATTCCCATCAGTTCATCAAGAAGGGAAATGCTGTACTCCTCGAGTATCTCCCGGTGTCCGGCTGCATTCTCTCCGAGAGAAACAACTTCGTATCGCCTCTTTGCGAATGCAAGAAATACGGCAAGGAAGAAAGTGCAGACTATTAGCCAGGGAGATATTGATATATCTGAGTATCCGGCATCCATGGCCAGAGTGACCCCCGCGAGAGCTCTCAGTACGAATCCAGCTGCTATTATCAGCACATCCAGTATTACAACATGTTTCAGTTTGAAAGAGTAAGCCAGCTGCATTATCATATATGTGCTGAGAATCAGAGCATATGTTGGTGCCAGAATCCATGACGCGATCAATACACCTGCGGCAAGCAGAAATGCGGTCACTGCTGCAGATGAAACGGGTAGAGCCCCGGAAGCAATGGGTCTATTCTTCTTTTCAGGATGGCACTTGTCCCGCTTTCGATCAGCAATATCATTTGTAAGGTAAACCGAACTTGAAAGCAGGCAGAAACCTAAAGCCCCCAGTGCTGTCAAACCGATTGCCCTGGGATCATCCCAGTGATTTCCAAAAAGGATTCCTGCAAAAACAAAGAGATTCTTCGTCCATGATCTTATTCTTAAACTTCTTAAAAGAGCTGATAATGTTTTCATAACACATAACAATAATTAACAATACGGTTGAGAAACAGTTTTGTTCATTCCAAATGCGATCATTATATTGCTCACATCAGTTAGCCCGTAAATTTCTTGTCTTATTCTGTTCTTGTCGGGTTAACAGCAGAAGCAGCGGTATCCCGTTAAATCTCCGGCAATAGAAAAATTCAATATCCTGAATTTTTTGCTCGGAAGGAGCGTAATGCGGTCAGTCTCAATTATCCTGATATTTGCGGCATTATCGGCTTTTGCCGGAGCTTACACTGTTGAAGTAAGCGGCAATTCTCAGCATGGTAGAATTGAGACGGTTCTTGCTGATCCACTTGAAGTAGTGATTTTAGATTCTTCCGGAGAACCTGTCAGCGGAGTTCCGGTCGAGTTCGAAATGAAATCCGATCAGGGAACTCTTGCATATCCAATAATAGGAGAGTATCCCTTAATTCTTGAGGGTGATTCTGTATCTGGAGAATTTTCATCTGTCAGAATACTTACAGGGTTAGATGGAATTGCTGCAATCTCGATCAAACTCGGAGATAAATCCAGTAATAATACTGTTGAAGCAACTGTTATGCTCCCGGACGGTTCAGAAGAGGAAGTTGATTTTTCTGCTCTTGCTGTTGATCTGAAAAACATAATTTTCCAGATACTGGGCGGACTGGCTATTTTCCTTCTGGGCATGAAGATGATGTCCGAGTCGCTTCAGCGAGTTGCCGGTAACAAAATGCGAGGAATACTCAAGAAGGTTACCAGCAACAGGTTCCTCGGTCTCATGGCAGGAGCTCTGGTAACAGCGGCGATACAAAGTTCAAGTGCTACATCCGTCATAGCGGTGAGCTTCGTCAATTCCGGTCTCATAGTACTCAAGCAAGCTGTCGGCGTCATAATAGGCGCAAATATTGGTACTACTATTACAGGTCAGCTGATAGCCTTCAAGATTACACATTACGCTTTCCCGATGCTGACCATTGGATTCGCAATGTTTGCTTTCTCGAAGAATCGAAGAACCCAGTTCTGGGGAAAGGCTATTACCGGGCTTGCTCTGATTTTCATCGGAATGACCATAATGAAAGGAGTTCTTGATCCTCTTAAGACCAGCATGGTTGTGAAAAGCTTCTTCATGAGCTTCAGCACGAATCCATTGCTTGCAATTCTGGCTGGAACATTGGTAACATCGATTATACAGAGTTCAAGTGCGACAGTTGGATTGACCATGACTCTTGCCGGTGCCGGTCTGATAAATCTCCAGGGAGCTTTTTACCTTGTTCTGGGAGACAACATAGGCACTACAATCACCGCACAGCTCTCAGCGATAGGTGGATCCAGAGCTGCCCGTCAGACCGCAATGGCACATACTCTTTTCAATGTTATTGGTGCAATATACATGGGATTACTCATTACCAATAACAATGGATTCATTCTTAATTTTGTACGTTCGACGTCCGGTGATTCAATGAGACAGGTAGCCAATGCTCACAGTATGTTTAACATATTCAACGCTTTGCTGTTCCTTCCTCTTGTCCCGTTGCTGGCCAGGCTGTGCGAATTCATCATTCCGGACAAAGAAAAAACAGGGCAGGAAGAAATAGAACTTACGCTGGATGAGAATCTTCTTGATTCTCCGTCCCTTGCGATAGATAGTCTGGAACGTGAAATGGTAAAAATGGCCAACTATGCAGGGGCAACAATCCAGCATGGAATTTCATGTTTCCTGACCGGGAGTCCAAACCCGGAAAGAATCATATCCATGGAGGACACAGTCGATTACATGCAGCGAGATTTGACTATCTATGCGTCCAAGATTTTCCAGCGGGATCTGGATCAGAATCAATCCTTGAAACTGCCTGTTATTATTCATACTATCAACGATATCGAGAGGATATCTGATCACGCTGTCAATATGGTTGAAGCAAGAGACAGGGTGTCGGGTAATCTTAAGACAAAATCCGGCCCACTTCACGATGCTGTCGATCAGGCTGCTTCGATTGTGATAAGCATGGTGGAATCAATTGAGGCGGCGCTTCAGTCTCATGACAGAGTTGCCTCTCAGAAAGTTCTTGCATTCGAAGAAAAATTGAACAGACTTGAAGAGGATGCAAGAAATTATTATGCCGACAGCCTTTCAAGTAAGAAGAACGATGGAATGACAGGCCTGGCAATGCTTGATTTTATTGAGTATTGCGAACGTATCGGAGATCATCTGACCAACATAGCTCAATCCTTGCTGGGCGGTGGCGTCTGGCACGGCATAGATGATATACACTAATAACTGATCTATAGTTAATGAGTTGACATTTGCAATTCAGATAAAGAGATTTCTACATCCGGTCAGGAGTTGACCGGACTTTTTCACATGGGAGAGGCCGAACCGCTTGCGGTTCGCTGTTGCTTTCCCGCAAGCACTCATCCTCTTGCGGAAAGGACGACAGATGAGCAAGATCAGAACCTTGATACTGGGCGCAGCAGGGCGCGATTTTCATAACTTTAACGTTCTCTATCGGGATAATCCAGACTACGAAATAGTAGCATTTACTGCTACACAGATTCCTGATATTGACGGTAGAAAATACCCTGCAGAACTTGCTGGAGAACTATATCCGGATGGTATTCCTATCCTTGCAGAAGATAATCTCTTACAGACTATTCATGATAAGAAAATCGAACTCTGTATCATGTCTTACAGCGATCTTTCCGATAATGCTGTAATGGAACTTGGGTCCAAGGTTAACGCAGCCGGAGCCGATTACATGATGCTTGGGGCTTCCAGAACAATGATTGAGAGTACGAAACCAATTATTGCTGTATGCGCTGTTCGGACAGGTTGCGGCAAGAGCCAGACAACCAGACGTGTAATCGAGATCCTTCAGGCGGCAGGAAAAAAAGTTGTTGCTATCAGACACCCCATGCCATATGGAGATCTTGTAGCTCAGAAGGTTCAGAGATTCGAGACTATAGAGGATCTTTCACTAAACAACTGCACTATTGAAGAGATGGAGGAGTACGAGCCTCATATAAAGCGCGGTACTGTTGTGTATGCCGGAGTAGACTACGGAGCAATACTTAAAGAAGCCGAGAAAGAGGCGGATATCATTCTTTGGGATGGAGGAAACAACGATACTTCTTTCTACAAACCCGATCTCACAATCACAGTTGTAGATCCTCATAGACCCGGACACGAAATATCCTACTATCCCGGACAGATTAATCTCAGACTGGCCGATGTAGTGGTAATCAATAAAATTGACAGCGCCTATCCTGAAGATGTTGACGAGGTAAGAACAAATATCCGAGCTGTTAATCCTGATGCCAGGATTGTTGATGCTGCAAGTCCATTGACTGTAGACAACCCTTCTCTCATTACAGGCGCAAACGTTCTTGTTGTTGAGGATGGACCTACTCTTACCCACGGTGAGATGGAGTACGGCGCGGGATTTGTGGCAGCTGAAAAATTCGGTGCCGGAGATTATGTTGATCCTAGACCTTTTGCTGTAGGCACCATCATTGATACTTATGAGAAATACTACTCTGATAGAGAAGAGGCGTATATTCTTCCCGCGATGGGTTACGGTGAGGACCAGATGAGAGATCTGCAGCAGAGTATCAATGCAGCTGATTGTGATGTCGTTGTAATTGCTACTCCAATTGATCTCACGAGAATAATCAAGATAAATAAACCTGTTGTCAGAGTGGGATACGAACTCCAGGAAATCGGAAGACCTGATCTTCCCGAAATTCTGGAGTCATTTGTGAAGTAACGGGAATCATCAATGAGATACTGTGCAGAGGGCAGGTTAATTTCCTGCCTTTCTGCGTAACTAATTGCTTACCTGTGCAAAACAAGAGGGAGGTACAGGTTAAATGACCAGTAAATCTTCACCTGAGAATCAAACCTCCACCAGTAAGAGAAATGGTGGGAAGGTGAAGGAGAAAATGGGAACGGCTAAGAAGAAAAAAATGATAGAATCTTTTATCCATGTCTTTCCTGACTGGTGCAAGGGTTGCGAGATCTGCGTTGCTTTCTGTCCTGTCGGTGTTCTTTCAATGAAGAACCAGAAGGCAGTTGTCGCACATCCTGAGAAGTGTATCAGATGTTATCTGTGTGCGAGGAGATGTCCTGATTTCGCGATTGGAATTGCAGATGAAACCGGGCGAGTGAACGAGAAGCAGAACAATTTAAATAGACTGCCAGAAGTAACTACCGGCAAGGGAGAGGATGATTCCAGGTGATTGTACCTTGGGGAGAAACCAGACTTGTGCAGGGAAATGAAGCTGTTGCCCTTGGAGCTGTTGCTGCCGGAATAGAGTTTTTTGCCGGATACCCTATTACTCCATCTACGGAGATTGCTGAACTCCTGGCGAAATACATGCCCCTCCTTGGTACGAAATGGATCCAGATGGAGGATGAGATAGCAAGCATAAGCGCTCTGATTGGCGCGAGACTTGCGGGCGCAAAATCCATGACTGCCACCAGTGGCCCGGGATTCAGCCTCATGCAGGAAGGACTGGGATACGCCTGCATGGCTGAAGTTCCGCTTGTTTTAGTTAACGTGATGAGAGGTGGCCCATCAACAGGTCTTCCCACTCAGGCTGCCCAGGGAGACGTTATGCAGGCAAGATGGGGAACTCATGGAGATCATCCTGCTATCGCACTGGCTCCATCAAATGTCAGAGAGTGTTTTGAGATGACTATCCGGGCGTTCAATCTTTCGGAACAGTTCAGAACACCTGTAATTCTTCTTCCGGATGAGATCATCGGCCATATGAGAGAGCGTATAACCTTCCCTTCCGAAGGCGATCTTCATGTGGAACCAAAACCGGTTCCGGATGTACCGGTTGAATGGTATGAACATTATCACGTTACCGCCTCAAACGTGTCCCCGATGGCATGTATCGGAAGCGGTTACAGATTTCATGTAACCGGACTGACCCATGATACTCATGGATTTCCCACCAGGAAAGAAAAGGAAGTCATCGGAAAAATGAACCGTCTCAAGCATAAAATAACAAGAAGACTTGATGAGCTTGAAGATGTCCGCATGCATGATGTAGAAGAGAACCCGGTTACAATATTTGCTTACGGTTCCGTTTATCGGTCTGCTCTTGCTGCCCAGGCAATGCTCAAAAAAAGAAAGAAGAAAGTTGGTGTTTTCCGTCCTGTTACCCTATGGCCTTTCCCTGACAGAACTGTGAAGGAAGAACTCGACTCAAAAGAAGTCATTCTGGTTCCGGAGCTGAATCAGGGGCAAATTATTCATGAAGTCGAAAGAATGACAAGTGATTCTGTAAGAGTGGTCCCTCTTCACCGCATAGACGGGTACGAAATCACTCCTGAAGAAATCGTAAATGCTGTTCTGGAGGTGATGTGATGCCTGCTCCGCTTCCGTATGAGTATAAATATCTCAGATCAAAGAAGAAATTTCCGCATGTCTGGTGTCCCGGCTGCGGTATCGGAATCGTCATGGGATCGATTATCAGGGCAGTTGACTCTCTGTCATGGGAAAAGGATAACATCGTTATGGTTTCCGGTATTGGATGTACTTCCAGAATGCCGGTGTATGTCGATTTCAACACTATTCATACTACTCACGGCAGGGCGCTGGCCTTTGGCACCGGAGTGAAGATGGCTAATCCTTCTCTTAATGTAATGGCTGTGATGGGTGACGGGGATAGTCTTGCAATCGGAGGAAACCATATAATCCATGCTGCCAGAAGAAACATAAATATTACCTCTATCATAGTTAATAATGATAATTACGGAATGACCGGAGGGCAGTTTTCACCCGTTACTCCCGAGGGAGCCAGAACCGCTACAACGCCTTACGGGATGATTGAACCGGGATTTGATGTGTGCAATCTTATGGAGGGTGCCGGAGCGTCTTTTGTAGCTCGAGGAACTGTCTATCATATAATAGAACTTGACAAAATATTGACGAGAGCCTTCAAGAAGAAAGGTTTCAGTGTAGTTGAGGTTCTTGCCCCATGTCCGACGAATTTTGGCAGAGCAAACAGACTGGGCGGACCCGTTGAAATGATGAAACTCCTGAAGGAGAATACCATAAACATCAGCCAGGCAAAGGCAATGAAACCAGAGGATGTTCATGGGAAAGTCATTCGTGGAGTTTTCGTCGACAAAGTTTCAATCCCGTATGAAGAGCGATACGAAAAGTTATGTGAGAAAGCCAGAAATTCAGTGGGAGCTTCGAGATGAAGAACTACTATGAAATCAGATTATCCGGCGCCGGTGGACAGGGGCTGGCTCTTGCCGGAAGAGTATTCTCTGAATGCTCCATCAAATCCGGTTACAATGTATGTCAGACTCAGAGCTACGGTCCTGAAGCAAGAGGAGGAGCCAGCCGTACTGACATCATTATTTCCAGAAAAGAGATTCTCTTCCCCAACTGCAGAGAACTTGATATTCTCCTTGCTATGAATCAGGAGAGCGCGGACAAGTTTGCGGGAGAAGTGAAAGAAGACGGGATTATTCTCGTGGATACAACATTTGTAAACCAGATACCTGAAGGTAAGGTTTATGAATATCCACTTACCAGAAGAAGTATTGAGGAGTATGGAACTCCGGTGGCTGCGAATATCATAGCAGTTGGATTGATAGCATCTCTATGCAGATTGTTCAGTCTGGAAATCTGGATTGCTTCTCTGAAAGAAACAGTTCCTGAAAGGTTCATAAAGATGAACCTGAAAGCATTCGAATTGGGACATAAGGAAGGCAGGGAGATACTTCACGTTGAAGAAGGAAGAGTTCCAGTCGCTTATGACAGGAAGCGACCTGTCCCAGATTGTCTTAAAGAGAAAAACGGTAATAACTGAGAGAGCGAACAGCATGAATGATTTCCGGTTATATCTGTTCTATTTTGGTTATGAATTCATTATTGACAAAAGCTCTGATAGTGTTGCAATCAGGATCACAGGGTGTTAAGAAGAACCCTAATTTGTCCGGGTGATATCCCATACCTGTTCCGGCGAACTCTTCACCATCCCTGAAAAGCACGTAGTATTTTTTGACATATGCAGCCTGGGTATCATCGAAGTCCTTCATGTCCTTGTGTTCGGGATCACCTTCGAAGTCTTTCACGAAAAAGACGGCTTTCAACTTGTGAATATCTATTATTTCCGTTTCATGATCTTCAATAGAAGCAAGATGAAATGTAGTCCTGTTAATAGAGAAATCGTTAGTATATCCCTTCTGTATACTGCCGTCAGCATAATGCACAACAACCTTATTCACTGTTAATCCCTTCAATAAAATATATAAATATCCAACCCGCATTCAGCACAAATACTCTGCTGCAGCGACATATATAGCTACCGCAACCATTTGCAGCGCTTCGCTACGAGAACTTGTGATGGATGCAGGCTGGTATATACTATCTATGAATATGTCTACACGGGGTTTATGTCAAGCGATGCTTATCAGATTCCCAGGATTTCTCTGCTCCATCGTTCTTCCATGATCCTGTTCTGGAAGAGAACCTGGTGTATTGAAGGGATGCTTGCTGAAAGATCTTTGATATTCCATTCAATTCCGGGCAATCTGACAGATACACCCATATCCCAGAATTTGTCAGGGAGTTCGGTTGGAGAAGGTGCGTCTGCTACAATTGAACACGTACCGGTAGCAGCCTCAATCCAGGTTGGGTTGAATTCATGCCAGTCAGCAAGAAGGATGGTTATTCTGAGATTGCCCTGTCTGCCAAGTACCTTTGCAACTCTTCCGGAGTAGTCAAGAGGATTGTCGAGTTGACGCAGAAGACCGATCAGGTCCAGCGGGAATTCAACAGCAGGTTCGATTATAACATCAAGGATGCAGAAAGGATCGGACTGCAGCCTGCTTCTGACGAATTCGATAATCCGCTTCCTGTCGTTCCATGGATTATCCGATCTGAATCTTATCGCGCCATGCCTGAACGATGGCATTCGTCTGGACAGTTCAGTGTCTGTGGAAAGATCGATATACTCTGTACCAGCCCATTCATCAAAAAGCAGCGGTCTGGGGTCAAGATCAAGATCGTAACCAAGAATATCAGCGATTTCCTCCCTTGCTGCCGTGTATCCTCCCATACTCATGTCTGTGAATCGGTAGTAGGGTGGACGGGGCATGAATCGTTCAGCCGAATCTATTCTCATCTGTGTTCCCGGAAGCATTGAGAGATGAAAAACCTGAACATGTTGATGCAGACCCATGTCCCTGATTATGCATGCAGATTTGATTGAGCCTGCCGGAGTATCGCCCGGAAGACCAAGCATTAGATCGATCACAGGAGTTACACCGGCATTCTTAAGATTAAGAGCGCCATCAAGTATATCCTGAGGGTCTCCCAATCGTCCGGATTGTCTGAGAACCTCTGGATTTCCCGATTGAAAACCAATTTCAACACTCCTGAATCCGGCCCTGGCAATAGCATCAGCGATATGTTTTGATATCGTATCACCTCTCATTTCACCAAAACAGTTAATTCTGAGACTGATCATTCCTTCAAGAAGCTCGATGAGATCCGGTCGGTTATTAAATGTTGGATCAAGAAATACAATCTCTCCTGCTCCGGCGCCGGACAGTCTCGAAAGAAGTGCAATAGCATCTTCTGCAGGAAGTATCCTGGGAACCGGATGGTTTCTCCTGTATGAACAATAGCCGCAGGAGCCGGAACATCCTCTCACGGTTTCGATATGAATTGAAGCCCCTTCAGAAGGATCCAGATAACCGGTCAGCCATGGATTCGGCCATGATCCGGGGATGAAATCCATCTGACCTATTTCCAGAAAGCCTGAAGAGGTTTCAATGATACTAATTGCTGAATCATACGTAAGTATTTCACTGGCAACAGGTTCACCCTCACCAGAAACGAAAAGATCGAATTCCTTATTTCTCAGAAGCCATTCATTATCAGCCGTAACTTCCGGACCGCCTGCTGCAATAATGATATCAGGTAATTTTTTCCTTATTTCTTTAGCGATGTAAATGCTTCTCTCCACATTCCAGGAATAAAGAGTAAAAGCAATAAGCCGGGGAGATTTTTCGGTGACCAGATTAACCAGGGTTCTATCTCCGGATATATCTGTTGTATTCTGGTCGAGAACAGAATCCCTATGAAGCCCTGCTGCACTTGCAAGAGAAGCACCGGCGAGAGGAACGTTTCCTGTTAATTCGAGTGGCGCGGATGGATTCAATGGAAGCTGCAGAAGTAGTGCTTCGATGCTAGCCCTGGCCAATCCAGTTCCTGCTTGCTGCTGTTAATCCGGCAAGAAGCCAGGAGATATTTACAATCCAGGCGATTATTATCAGAGTAAAAGCGACAGGATGATGAAGCTTGCGTTTATTACGAAAAAGGAATACTGATGTGAGAAGCAGCATTGTGAGTACCAAATGAAGTATTGCCGGACCCGCATGATTACCGGATTGAAGAACCAGAAAAAGATGAAACAGGAACGTCGCAAGTGCTATCAAGACTGTAGTGCGGAGTATCCGTCTTATCCAGTATTCCGAAAAGGCAAGAGGCGGGGAAAAATAGTAGAGATTACTGCCTTCCCTGGCTAAAAGCCGGATAAAATAGGTACATACGAGCGGAAATGAAAGAGACAGCATGAAAAGCACAATGAAAGAAAAAGATGACAATATCCAATCAGTCTGATAGAAAGCGGATTCATGTGCATTCACTGCCGTTAATCCGGTAAGGATAAGGAGAGTAAGCAGTATGATCTGCAGGAACACAGCGCTTCCAAGTACTGCCCACTGTTTGATGATTCTTCTGTTAGCTATCCTGACAACCTGAATCAGCAAAATCAAACCGGCAAGCTGACCAGGTGTTGTATATAGAACTTTCATTCCTGACAAAGCTGCGATCAAGGCAAAAAGAATTCCGAAAATCAGAAGCTGTCCAATGCGTATCCATACAAGCAATCTGGTTATTCTTGATGGATTTCCATTGGACAGTCTGTCGAAGGAGTCATCAGTCAGATCGATATCCAATAAGGGAACTGCTTTGTTCAGTCTGTGACAAAGTTCTTCGACTATCAAAAGAAAGAACGATATCATAGATACAATAATCATACTGCTTCTTCCGGTGTTCTGACCTTTACCAGAATAAGACCACCTGCAAGGAAGAGAAACGCAAGAGACAGGATGGATAACCTGGAGCTTCCGGTAATATCACTTATCAGAGCGAACATCAATGGGCCGAATATACTTGCAAATCTCTGAGAAATCGAGAAAAATCCAAAGTACTCAGCGCTCATTCCATCAGGAATAAGCTTTGAGTAGAATCCACGGCTTACGGCTTGTAGTCCACCCATGAACAGACCGACAATTCCTGCGAGTATCCAGAAATCAAGAGCTTTTTTCATCCAGAAAGCGTAGAGGATAACAAACACATAAGCAATTATGCCGGTGAAAAGCATCTGCTTTGAACCGTATTTTTTTGCGAGTTTTCCGAAGAGAAGGCTGCCTGGAACTCCTACAATCTGAGTTAGAAGAAGAGCGCCGATAAGATTCCCTGAACTTAGTCCAAGCTCCACTTTTCCATAGATTGTGGCCATCATGATAACAGTCTGTATACCATCATTATACAGAAGGAATGAAATCAGGAATCGAAAAATATTATTGTTCTTCCTGATGTGTTTGAATGTTGAGAAAAGCGTTGATATTCCATGTTTCAGAGAGCCGATGAAAGTTCGTTCTCCCCCCGAAGGCCCCTCCGGAACCCTGAGAAAAAGCGGAATAGAGAAAAGAGACCACCATACAGCTACTGACAGAAAAACGTATCTCAGAGCAACAGATGCATCAGCAAAACCGAATATGGATGGTTTTCTGATCATAAGGAGGTTTATTGCCAGAAGAATGCCCCCACCAAGGTAGCCGAATGCATATCCTCTCGATGATATGAGATCTCTTCTCTCCGGTGTTGCTACGGAAACAAGCAGTGAGTTATAGAAAACGTTTGCTCCGGCAAAGCCAATCTGTCCCAGAACAAGGATTCCCAGAACAAGCCAGACGTCTCCAGCTCCGGTCATTGACAGCAGAACAGTTGCCAGCACGCCTGTTCCAGTCATTATTAAAAGGAATTGTTTTCTTCTTCCTCCGGCGTCAGCCGTTGCTCCGAGAACAGGAGCGAGTAATGCAACGAAGAATGCGGCAAGAGCCATCGCATATCCCCAGAGCGAAGTGGCGCTGCCTGTAAGCTGTCTTCCGAGGAATGCCCATTCCACAGTGTTTCCACCACAAATTGTCTCAGCGAAGTACACAGGCAATACCGCGGCAACTACAGTTGTAACGAATGCGGAATTTCCCCAGTCGTACATGCACCATGCATTTTCAGGCGATAATCTGAATATTCTTTTCAGAGAAATTCCTCCTTATCATTGCAGGAACATAAATGGTTGGCGAATTCCTTCAAAGCATGAGTGTACATTCATGCTGGTTAGAGGAAAGATCATGGAGTATTTTACGAACCTTGTATCAATCCAATTTAGAGCAAAATTTATCGAAGGGATTCAGATGACACTTGGGAAAACAGTATCAGAGGTTCTGGATTCGAGAAATAATGTAATGGAGAACATTTCTCGCAGAGAGATGATCAGAAAAGCAGTTGATAACGGGGAAGCTCTTGTAAGCGCTTGCGGCGCTCTTGAAACCTGGACACCTCCGGAGTCAACAGGCAGGAGTCCCAAAGATACGATAATTGTGAAACGCAGTTCAAGTGAAGACACAATTGACTGGACCAGCCCCAATAATATTCCGGTTGATCAGGAAACCTTTGACATGGTCTTCAAGGATGCATTGAAAATTCTGAAGGAAGTTCCCGAAGTATTTGTCACCGACAGGCTTATTGGAGCAGAACCTTCGTATTCCCTGCCGGTCAGGACAATAACAGATATGGCTCTTATCGCTTTATTTACAGATAATATGTTCCGACCATGCGATGAAACCGTTACTGAAAATTCGTGTTTCAGAGACAAACCATTTACACTCATAGCACTTCCATATCACAAACTGGATCCGGTGAGATACAAGGACCGCCTGAGGATAGATCCAAGGCTTGGCCACACCTCGACTATGATGGTTGGCATGGATATGGACAGGCGGATCGGGATTGTTTTCGGATCTGCATACTGTGGCAGTGTTAAGAAGCTGATATTCACTGTAATGAACTATTATCTTCCTGAAGAAGGTGTTCTTCCTCTTCATTGCAGCGCGAACGAGGGGATCGATGGCAGAAGCGCTCTCCTTCTTGGGCTTTCAGGAACAGGAAAGACAACGCTTTCAGCAGATCCTTCAAGAGCTCTTCTCGGAGATGATGAACATGGCTGGAGTGATTCCGGGATAGCGAACTTTGAAAACGGATGCTACGCAAAACTCATTGATCTCAGCGAGAAAAATGAACCAGAGATATTCAATGCCTGCTTCCATATCGATGATTACCTTGAACATGGATCCATTATCGAGAATACCATGATGTATCCTGATGGTCACTTTGATCTGTATGATGACAGGCTTACGCCTAACTCCAGAGGTTCCTATCCGCTTCGTTACCTCTCCAACATAAAGGAATCATCTGTAGCCGGTCATCCAGCAATAATTCTTTTTCTCACAGCAGATGCGAACGGTGTAATACCTCCAATTTCGAAGCTCAACAGAGGACAATCCATGTTCTGGTTCCTTATGGGCTACACCAGTAAGCTTGCTGGAACTGAAACAGGAATAACTGAGCCTGCCAGCACATTCTCACGCTTCTTCGGGGAACCATTCATGCCCCGAAACCCGGAAGTTTATGCTTCCTTGCTGGGCAAGAGAATGGATGCGCACGGAACAGAGGTATACCTCATCAATACAGGCTGGAGCGGTGGGCCTTACGGAGTTGGTTCAAGGATAGACCTTCCCCTCACCAGAATAATGGTGCATGCTGTACTTTCCGGAAAACTCAGCGATGTGAGCTTTCATGAAGATCCGGTATTTCACGTGATGGTTCCGGATACCTGTCCTGGATTACCTGATGATTCAATGCTTGATCCTGTGAATACATGGAGCGATCGGGAAGCCTACAGGAACCGGGCAGAGAAGCTGGCTTCCGAATTCAAGGCACATTTCGACAAAACGTATGGGGACAAGGGCATCTCGGAAGAGATTGCATGCGAGTGTCCTGGCAAGTAATATATTGATCGTGGCGGATTCTGTCCGGAGATTCTTGAATGGTTTCTGAAGTTGACAGATTACTGTATATTATCTATCAATTAACACTTGCGCGGAGAGATGTCCGAGCTGGCCGAAGGAGCACGGTTGGAAACCGTGTAGAGCGTGTATTCGTTCTCGAGGGTTCGAATCCCTCTCTCTCCGCCACCCTGGCCGTATGCCGATTTCAGATACTCTGAGTATCTGTCACTGAGGTTATTGAGTCATATTTACTTATGATCTACGGTGTATGAGGTTTCTTTATCAGGGAGGATTATATGTCTGATACATTTACCGATGAAACCTACAATACTCTTTGTAGAGATGCTGAAAACTACCTTGCAGGTGGATCTCCTGAACAGGCTCGAGAACTTTTACTCAAGGCTATATCGCTTATCGGAACCAGGCCTAGAGCAAGAAGTATTCTTTCTGATACCTGCATGAGTATGGAACTTTGGACTGAAGCCAGGTCTCAGCTGGAAATACTTATTACACTTGAAGATGGTGTTGTAGGTAATAATTTCAGGTTAGCTCAGGTTCTGGAAGAGCTTGGCGAATATCAACTTGCGTATGATAATTACAGTGTTGTACGTGAAGATGAACCAGATCATCATGGAGCTGCGGTTGCACTGAAGCGAATTGCCGCAAGAACAAAAGAATCAGGTGTGAATCTTGCTGACATATTTGCTGCATCAAGCGGCAAAACAGATACTTCCCCTGATTCGTTGCTGGATGAAAAACAGGATAATGAACAACTCAGGGAGGGTATTCAGGTGTTTCCCGACGTTCCAACCGATAGCTTATTTGCTGATTCAGAGGATGAAAATGAGAACAGTATTGAGAAGCTTCTCAAGAATATAGGATTATCTCCCGATGAATCTGAAGAAGATGATTCAGATGATATCTCAAAATTACTTGAGAATATAGGAGTCTCAACATCTGAGACTCTCCAGTCTGTTTTCTCAGAATCCGGTGCAGAGGAGACAGATACATCAGACGGTAAAAAAACTGACAACACAGGAGACTCAGAATCCGATGATCAGGGAGATACCGAATCAACTATTGAAGAAATTCCTGATGCGAAAAAGAAACCGAAAGGCCCGACTCTGGATGAGATTTTTGGTACAGCATCGATTCCCTCCGAGAGTGAAGAGGAAATTGAAGAATCAGGTGAAGAAGTAACAGAAACTGTTGAGGAACAGGAACAGGAACAGGAACAAGAACAAGAACAGGAACAGGAACAGGAACAGGAACAGGAACAGGAAGAAGAGGGTGTGGAAGAAGATTCAGATCAGCCAGCTTCAGATACTGAAACTGACGCCAGGGTTCCGGATACGGAAGAGGAGAGTGATTCCACTTACACTTCCAGTGGATCTCTGCAGGCGATCTTCAACGATGCAGAAACGAAAAAACCCCATACCGAAATAGTCGATGAAGAAACTTCTGAGAAAAGCGAATCAGACTCTGCGCAAATTGAAGTTCTAATAGGTAAGAGTCAGGAGGAAGAAACTCCTTCTGAGGTAGAAGAACCCGAAGAGCAGGTTCAGGAAGAGGAAAAAGTCGAGGAGCAGATTCAGGAAGACGAAAAAGTCGAGGAGCAGATTCAGGAAGAGGAAACCATTCTGAGTTTTGATCCCTGGTCCATTGATTCAGGACTGCTTACCGTCTATCTGACTTCCGGGTCAGTTGATATTGATCAATGCCTGCTTACTGTATTCGAGGATACTCTTTCTGTTAATATTAATAAAGACGGAACCTGCACTATTGTCGGCTGCGGAACCTTCCTGCTGAACTGTGGCCCTGAGGAGCCATTGATTCTGGAATTGTCAGAGAATATGACCGTTCGGCTCAGTGCTCTGATCCTTACTACCGGATCGATAAGTTCTGAACCGCTGGATGGTCAACCGGACAATTCGCTTGCTGTATTGAAGGATCAGGTGCAAATGAAAGGCGTATTCAGAACCCCTTCTCCAGTACGTGTTATCCTGCTTGGAGGGAATAACAGGATCTTCAATGTCAGAACTGCATCCATAATTGCTTCAGATCCAGGAATAGTCCTGTCGAATGAGAATTCCCCTGATAATTACACAGTAATAACTGGATTTGGGAAACTCTATCTCATCGAGTGAACTCGAGGGGAATCGTGTACTTATTCATCTTCGAGATTATTTCAGAATTTCAGCCTGCCGGTGGGGATGTAGCTCAGTTGGAAGAGCGCTGCCTTCGCAAGGCAGAGGTCGGCGGTTCGATCCCGCTCATCTCCACCATTTTTATATGTAATTTCAAACATGAGGAATAGTAAAATAGAAATTGCCTGGCTGAATCAGCCGGGACGCCTATCAACAAAAATGGCATCGGTTTCAGATGGTTTTCAAGCTTCGCCTCCATTTGCGAGTGTAGTCGTTGTCGCGGAATGCGAAAAGAATGATCCTGCCTGTGCTTTAACATCTGCTGCCATAGTAAGGGACACATTTGCTGAGGGAGTAGCTTACGGCATTGATGATGCGTTGAACAACGCTTTCAATGAAGTTTTAAAGAAAAACTCTGAGAATGGACATGACTCATGTTCAATTGCTTCTATCGCGGTTCTCGGCTGTGAAGTCCGGGTTGTCAGTACAGGAACATGCCATGCATTTCTAACACACGGAGATATTCAGGAGGAGAGCATGGAAGGCAGTTCGATGATTAACGATATTCTTTTTCATCGATTTGTGCTGGAATATGGCCAGTCTGTAATACTTGTAACCCACGGACTAAGAAAACTCATTGGTTCAGTTGTTGCTGCCAGGCATACATCACTCTACAATGATCCACTTGCTGAATGTCTCGAAGAGATGGTCGCGGAAACCCGTATCAGATTCAGAAAGAAAGGTGGTTCAATTGCTGCAGTGAGACTTGGATCAGGTTCAAAAAGGATTACAGGACTCTTGAAGAAGTCTGGTTTCTCCATCGTATTGATCGGTACTCTGGTGCTTGTTGCACTTTCAATTCTGTGCAATAAACGGGAATACAATAATGAAAATTCCGGTATGGAATCACCGGATTCTGCATCTTTCTCAGAGGAAATTGTTATGCCTCTGAGTCTGTAATGAATAGAAACTCCCTCTTCTCTCATTTATCTCCTCGAAGTATATTCTTTCCGCTGGCCGTGCTGGGCGGGGAGCTAGCGGTGCCCTGTACCCGCAATCCGCTATAGCGGGGCTGAGATACTCTGTGCGGCATAGCGTAGCGAGTCTGTTTCATTGTAAGCGGTGTTGATGATCAGGACTTGAGCGACGCCAGCCCGTGAACCCCGTCAGGACCGGAAGGTAGCAGCGGTAAACGGAGACTGTCGGGTGACTCAGGCCAACCTGATTTGAGCTGGCTGCATTTTACGATTCGTGAAGCATGTCCAGCAGATTTGTACGGCCAGCATTTCCCGATTGGAGGTTTGCTTGAGTTATCTGGTTTTTGCACGAAAATGGCGTCCTCAGTCTTTTGAAGAGGTTCTTTCTCAGGATCATGTGACTGTTACTCTCAGAAATGCAATTGAAACTGACAGGATTGGACATGCGTACCTGATGACCGGTCCTCGCGGAGTTGGAAAGACAACAACTGCGCGAATACTTGCAAAGGCTCTGAACTGTGAAAATGGACCAACTCCGACTCCTTGTCAGGAATGTGATTCCTGCAGACAGATTGCCGCTGGTAATCACATGGATGTTCTGGAAATTGATGGTGCAAGCAATAGAGGTATCGATCAGATCAGGGATCTCCGCGAGAAAGCAAGATATGCAACAGTATCAGGGAGATATAAAATCTACATCATCGATGAGGTTCACATGCTTACAAATGAAGCTTTCAACGCTTTGTTGAAGATACTGGAAGAACCCCCTGATTCTGTGGTTTTTATCTTTGCAACTACGCGGCCGAGGAAAGTGCCCGACACGATTCTCAGCAGATGCCAGAGATTTGATTTCAGACGGATCTCAGTAACTGATATGTCCGAGTATCTTCGAATGGAAGCCTCCAAAGAGGGGATCAGCCTTGATTCCACAGCACTTAGTCTCGTATGCAGATCCAGCGGGGGAAGTATGAGGGATGCTCTTTCATTGATGGATCAGCTTGTAAGTTATTCAGGCACTGAGATTCGTGGCGAGGAAGTAGTAAAACTTCTTGGTATCGTAGAGACCGATCTTCTTGCCGTTATTACAACAAATATATTGGCAGGAGAGACAGCGAAAGCTATTGATTCGGTTTCCGCAGCACTTGCAAGAGGCTACAGTGTGGATGAATTGATAGATGCCTTGACCGTTTTCCTTCGCAATTTATTGTTGATTGTTTCCGGTGCTTCAGGCAGTTTGGAAGACGTTCCGGATTCTGAAATTGAACTTCTCAGGTCAATGGCTCCGAATATTCCTGATGTGGCGGTTCTTAATATCCTGAGAATTATCAGCGGAGCCGCAATACAAATCAAAAGAAGCACTCTTCCGAGAGTTATTCTTGAGACTGCGATAATGACAGCATCCAAATTATCCTGTGTATTTCCAATCAGCGATCTGCCTGATGTAGCTGTGACAATCGCACGGAATGAAGCTGAGGCTGTCCTTTCATCAGGTGAATCGGTCACTCTGGAAAGTAAGCGTGCAGAAGAGATGGAACCCGTCAGAGAAACTGGAATCTCTGATAATGAGCGGAATGAGAACACTGAACAGAGAAGTAACGCAGAACTACCTGAAGAGGATTCTGAAATTACTGCACAGGGCTTGCATCCGCAGGATGATTCACACGAAGACTCGCAGGATGATAAATCTAAGGGCGAAGGTGAAAGTGAATCTGAAGAAGAGGATGTTACTTCAAAGAGCGGTATTGATAATGAGAAAGAAAAGGAAACTTCCCGGAAGATCATGGGTCTGTTTGACGCCGTTTGATCTGTCTGGAGTATGCGGGAGGATTAATGGATCAGAAACAACTCAGGAAAATGATGGCCCAGGCTCAGAAAATGCAGAACGGCATGCAAAGAATTCAGGAGGAGCTTGAAGATACCAGAGTAGAAGGTTCTGCTGCTGATGGTCTTGTCAAAGCAGTAGTTACAGGGCAAGGTGAACTTGTTGAGCTCAGTATATCGAAGGATGCAGTTGATCCCGATGATATTGAAATGCTCGAAGATCTTGTTCTGGTTGCGGTAAAAAATGCAGTATCCGAGAGCCAGAAGCTGTCAAAAAGCAGGATGGATACCCTGGGAATACCGGGAATTGGGGGAATAATGTGAGCTCTGTGCTTTTCGACAGACTCGCTGAGCAGCTTCAGAGACTACCCGGAATCGGCAGAAAAACCGCTTTTAGACTCGCATTCAGTCTTGCGGATAACAGGGAGTTTGCAAAGGAACTTTCAGATGTTCTGAAATTGACATGGGAAGAAGTTAGAGAGTGTCAGATCTGCAGAAATATCACGGAGAATGAAGTTTGCGATATTTGCTCAAGCACATCTCGTAATGATTCTGTATGCGTTGTTCACAATCCCGCTGATATGCGTTCAATCGAAGATGCCGGACTTTTCAGGGGAAAGTATTTCGTACTGCACGGATTCCTTGCTCCGCTTGACGGAATGGGGCCTGATGAACTTGGTATCAGTAAATTGAAGAAGATGATAGAGAATTCAGGAGCTGATGAGATTATTCTGGCGCTGGATTCTACAGCTGACGGAGAAGCAACATCAGCCTATCTTGCCAGAACTCTTGAAAAAACAGGTGTTCGGATTACTCGACTTGCAAGAGGTCTTCCCCCCGGAGCCTCTGTGGAATTCGCTGATTCTCTTACGCTTATGCAGGCGTTTGAGGGTAGACAGAAGGTTTGACAGTTGCAGTTGAACTGGCCCAACCGGATATCTATTCTCAGAATTCTTCTTAGTCCCTTATTCATGATTCTCCTTATTGATAACAGGCAAGGATCACGTATAGCTGCTCTTGGCGTTTTTGCAATTGCTTCTCTTACTGATCTTTACGATGGGTACCTTGCAAGGAAATACGGCTGGATAACGAATCTCGGAAAATTTCTTGATCCTCTGGCAGACAAACTGCTGGTAGCTCTTGCGCTTATCGGTCTCAATCAGATTGATCTTGTACCTGCCTGGGCTCTCTACCTGATAATAGGCCGGGAGCTTCTGGTTACAGGGCTCAGAGCAATAGCAGCGTATGCGGGAGTGCTTATTCTGCCATCGCGAATGGGCAAATACAAGACTCTGTCTCAAATGCTGTCCATGTTCTTTTATCTGTTGTTCTCAGTTCTATATTACGGATCACATATTGAAAGAGGAGCATTTCTATCCTCTGTTGATTCAGGATCGATGTTATCCATCAAAAGTCTGCTGCTGTTATCTGCTGATACCCTGATACTCATCGCTGTATTCCTCTCCATAATTTCCGGAGCAGATTATTTCTGGCGAAACAGATCTATTCTAAGGCGGCTTGTGCTGTGAAGAACCTGGCACGGTATACCGGAACAGCTATTGCGACAGTCTTTGGAGCGGGGTATTTGCCGGTTGCTCCCGGAACTGCCGGAAGTCTGATATCCGCATTGCTGTTCTTTTTGATCCCTTCTGGAAATTCATTCCATTTACTTGTTCTCGCAGTTATTCTTCCAGTTGGATACTGGAGCGGTTCAATCGGTCAGAGATTATGGGGCGATGATCCCTCGCGGGTGGTGATCGATGAATTTGCAGGGTGCTGGATTGCATGCCTTGCAGTTCCTGTTTCATGGGGTATTGCGGGAATTACCGTTGCATTCATCCTATTTCGATTGTTTGATATTTTGAAGCCATGGCCGGTATCAGTTTTTGACGAAATGAAATCTCCTGCTGGAATACTGCTTGATGATGTTGCTGCCGGTGTACTGTCAGCGGTTATCATCATTATTGGAAATCAAATCTATGGAATTATCTGACAGGATTCTGGTCAGGAAGATCGGTGCGATTCTGCGGCGGAATGAACAAACTCTTTCAGTTGCTGAATCCTGCACAGGAGGACTCCTGGGAATGTTGCTTACTTCCGAACCCGGTTCATCAAAATGGTTCACAGGCGGAGTCATAGCTTATTCGGACAGGATAAAAACAGATTTGCTCGGTGTGCCGACAGCAATGATTCAGGAGTTTGGCGCAGTAAGCAATGAAGTGGTTACTGTCATGGCCGGTGGTATACGAAGTCTTACCGGAACTGACTACTCGATTTCCATTTCAGGAATCGCCGGTCCAGCAGGCGGAACACGCGAAAAGCCGGTTGGAACTGTCTGCATGGCAGTCGACAGAGACGGATCCTGTACAGCCGAGATGAAGCATTTTCCCCATTCCCGTTCACAATCGAGAGAAGTGGTCAGAAAAGCATCGGCAAGCTATCTTCTTTCGATGTTGTATTCGAGATTACGAGAAGATGGAAAATGAGGATATTCGTAGCACTTGAGCTGCCGGAACACATTATCAGGGAAATTCACGGATGGCAGGAACAATTAGTATATCTTCACCCCTCACTCAAATGGGTCAAACCTGAGCACATGCACTTGACTCTAAGATTCTTTGGAGACATAAAAAGAGATAGAATACTCGAAGTTGAGAAACTGCTGTCTTCCAGACAAATGGGGCTGCTGGAATTCACACTTGATAAACTTGGATCTTTTTGTGGTAAGGATCAACTTCCATTCGTATACTGGCTTGGAGGAAGTTTCCCATCCGCAGTCTCGCATATGGCGGAAGATCTCGGGGGAATCCCGGATGATCGCGGCAGGACTAACAGTAAAAAATATCTTCCGCATATAACGATTGCCAGACGAAAAAAGTCATCCGCATCGCCGCAACTTCCGGAACCACCGGTACTGCAGGGTATATTTCATGAAGCGGTTATATTTAACAGCAGACTGACTCCGGCTGGACCGGAGTACAGCAGGTTGAAAAGATTCGATCTTCATTTAGCAGAAAGGTAGTTCAATGTCTGAAAAACGCAAATCTGCCGAGAAGGAAAAAGCTCTAAAAGCGGCTTTTCTCCAGATCCAGAAACAATTTGGACAGGGTGCGGTAATGCGACTGGGTGAACACCCTCACATGAAAATAGACATAATCTCAACAGGTTCAATTGCTCTTGATGCCGCGTTGGGAATTGGAGGCATACCCAGGGGAAGGGTTACGGAAATATATGGAGCTGAAGCTTCAGGAAAAACAACTCTTGCCCTTCATATCATTGCCAGCGCTCAGAAAAATGGGGGTGAGGTTGCGTTTATAGATGCTGAACATGCTCTTGATCCCACTTATGCTGAAAGACTGGGTGTTATAGTAGATGATCTTCTGGTCTCTCAGCCCTCAAACGGTGAGCAGGCACTGGAAATAACTGAAATGCTTGTTAGAAGTAACGCGGTCGATGTCATAGTAATTGATTCTGTTGCGGCGCTTGTGCCCAGAGCTGAAATTGAAGGTGAGATGGGTGATAGCCATGTAGGCCTTCAGGCCCGGCTGATGTCACAGGCTCTCCGAAAACTGACCGGTGCAGTGTCTCACTCGAATTGTGCTGTGGTATTTATCAATCAGATCCGGATGAAAATTGGCGTGATGTTCGGCAATCCTGAAACTACAACCGGCGGCAGAGCACTTAAGTTTTACAGCAGCATACGTCTGGATGTAAGACGAATTGCATCTCTGAAGCAGGGTGATGAAGTTATAGGAAGCCGTACAAGAATAAAAGTTGTTAAGAATAAGCTGGCCCCCCCATTCCGGAATATTGAATGCGATATTCTCCATGGTTTCGGAATCTCCAGACATGGTGAACTCATTGATCTGGGAATGGATATCGGTCTGATAACACGCAGGGGAACATGGTACTCAATGGAGGACATTCAGCTCGGACAGGGACGCGAGAACAGCAGGACCTTCCTTCAGGAAAACCCTGATATTGCCGATTCCCTTGAAATGAAGATAAGGGAGAAACTTGAAATACCCGGACAGGAAGATACCCAGGAGGAACCGGGAGAGAAAAAGGAGTAGAGACTGGCTCTCATAGAGGAAATCAGACAGATCAGGAAAGGCTGGTTCCTTGTCATAGCAGGCGGAAGATCATGGCTGCTTCCACAGGATCAGATCGTGCGGATGGGACTTGAACCTGATGCGGAAATCGATGCTGCTGCTGTTGAAGAAGCTGCTGTTCGTAAACAGGCACCTGCAGCCAGAAAAGACACTGAGAGATACCTGGCGAAATCCGAGCATACAGCCAACCAGCTCAGAAAACATCTTCTTGATAAGAAATATCTTGAGCAGGTTATTAATGATACCCTGGAGTGGGCGGAGCGAAGTAATATTGTAGATGATGAAAGATATGCATCTATCTTTCTGCGAAGCCATTCCAATAATTCTCCGATGGGGAAATACCGGATTCGTGCTGAACTCCGGCGGAGGGGGATTAAAGAAAGTATCATCGATAGTATTCTTGAAGAGTATGACGACAACGAGCTGTCTGAGATTCTGATAAAAACTGTGAAAAGCAGATATGCTCACCTTGATAGCGATAAGGCATTTCGAAGAGCTGCCGGTTACCTGAGGCGCAGAGGATTCAACTCAGATCTTATCATGATGGTAATAAAGAGTGCTTTTGTTGATTCAGGAGAGGATACTTCGTGAGGAACCGGTGGTTCCTTTACTTCTGGACAGAACTTGGCAGAAGGATGCTTGAACCTGATTCCGTTTCTGAGATTCCCCTGTATCTTCCGTCGGTCATGGCAGAAGTTCTGTCATCACCAGCACCTCCTGCACTCAGGAGGTCTGTCCTGCAGCTTGATAATCGGCTTGATTCAAGAAAGGCAAGGTATATATACAGATATACCTGGGAGATACTTCGGGAACACGGATTCAGTCGACCTCTCCGATTACAGCCATGGCCGGGTATCTCATTGCTTCTGCCATTTGTTAAAGATAACATCGCTGTAATCCCGCAATCGTTTTCAGAAAGAATACCCCCTTCGAAAAGAGCTTTGTCACTGGTTGGCAGATCCGCAGCAGCTTTGCTGGAGGGGTATGAGCTGTGGGTTGTACCTGCAGTCTGGAATGATGAGATTACTTCTATCTTCAAAGACGGCGGAGTGAAAGCGTGCTCACTGGACAGGCTCGAAGGCAAATGCGAACACGGGTTTTCATGAAATTCTCGATTATCTGCCAGATTATTGCCATGTTCATGCTATCCGGGAATCATGCCGATCAGTTCAGCATATTCAGTAATCCTGCTGAGGTGAACGATGAAATTCAGATCGAAAATTCTTTCGGTGATGTTCTTTTCATTCAATACAGGGCTGTTTTTAGAGATCTCCTGGGCAGGAAATGTGTATTTTCTCCCAGTTGTTCAGAATACGGCCAG
This sequence comes from Candidatus Aegiribacteria sp., assembly GCA_021108435.1. NCBI lineage: Bacteria > Pseudomonadati > Candidatus Aegiribacteria > Candidatus Aegiribacteria sp. The sequence goes on along the minus strand of JAIOQY010000179.1, from coordinate 7,922 downwards.
GAGGCGATGCAGACGCACGGGTTTGTCGTAGGAATGATGATGGCTCTTGAAAGGTGGACCAGATGCCATCCGGCATCACTTGGGTATGGCGATTATCCGGAAGCGGGAATGTACAGTGTATCGGATCCGGTTGAGGAAAGAGAGGAAAGCATATGCTGGGGACAATCCTTGCTGCCATTCTGACAGTATTTCCACATTCAACTCCTGATTCGGGCTATGCCGATTTTCTGTACTCAAGCGGAGAATACGAGCTGGCTGCCGGAGAATATCTCAGAATTATTCATGCTAACAATGCTGATACTCTCTCTTGTCCTCTGGTTTCGCTCCGGCTGGCCGGATGCCTGCAGAAAATTGGCCGCTTCAGCGACGCGTTGTTTCTCTATACTTTCCTTGGTGGCTATCTGACTGATCGTGATATGCAGGCGGGTGCTCTCATGGGAGCAGGTGCAGTACTGGAGGAAACCGGTGAATTCACTTCGGCAAGGCTTGCGTATGTCGATGCCGCTCGTACTGCTGCCGATATTGGAATACAGAACAGAGCAGATATCATGGCGGGGCTTATGTACGCTAGAATGGGAAGATGGGACAGCTCGGCGGAAGAGCTTTCAAGGATATCATCTTCCGGAGGGCCATTTGCTTCCGGAGCGGAACGGCTTGCAGGGGTTGTCTCCAGAGGTTCCTCTCTGCCTGAAAGAAGTCCCTTCTGGTGTGGATTGTCCAGCGCGGTATTACCGGGGTCAGGACAGATGATATGCGGGCATTTCACGGATGGAGTGATTGCGCTGGGAGTTAATGGATTAATGGCCTACCTGTTCTACGAATCGTTGCAGGAAGAGAACACAACCACATCTGTCCTTCTCGGATGGCTGAGCCTTTCTTTCTATGGCGGAAATATCTACGGCGGCTCAAAAGCTGCCAGAACCTATAACTCGGCTCGAAGACGTGAACTGCTTGAAGAAATAACCGGTATTATAGAGAATGAGTACATCTTCTGACCTTGACTTTTTGACTGAATTAAAGCAGTTTACCTGTTCCCTTCGGCAGTTTTGCATCCGGTAATACACTCCAGAGTTGCGGGAGTTATCTGAGAAGCAGAACTTTCAGGGATGGTATAACTTTCGGATAAGTAGAAGGTAGTTCTTGTAAGTAGATGTGTTCCAGCGATATTCTTCTGAAGAATCACTGGAAATATTGGTGCAGCAGCACTGGATTAAGAAGTTTGCTTGATCAATGGAGGTTCATGAAAGTGAAGACCTATTCGGCCAAGACCGGAGAAATTGAGAGAAAATGGTGGCTGGTCGATGCCGCAGGACACTCTCCTGGAAGATTGGCCTCGACAATTGCCATGATACTTCAGGGCAAAAACAAGCCGGTATATACTCCGCATATCGATACCGGTGATTTCATTATTGTAACAAATGTTGAGAAAATGCGGTTTACGGGTAGAAAGCTTGAGCAGAAAGAGTACCATCGTCATACAGGATATCCTGGTGGCAGGAAGGTTACTCGCATGATAGAACTGCTTGATAAGCATCCTGACAGAATTCTCAGAAAAGCTGTTCAGGGGATGCTGCCAAAGAACAGACTTGCTCGAAAGCAGATCAGGAAACTGAAGATTTATGCCGGAAATGAACACCCGCATGAAGCTCAGGAACCACAGATTCTTAAAATTAATGTTTCAAGGGAGGTGAGATGAAGCAGTACATAGGTGTAGGAAGAAGAAAAAAAGCAACTGCAAGGTGCTATCTGAGACCTGGAAACGGTAAAATCAAGGTTAACCAAAGAGACCCAGGAGAGTATTTTGTCCTTCTCAGGCAGTTTGAGCATGCATTTGAGCCACTTGAAACAGTTGGAGTATCGAGCAAGTACGATCTGCTTGTAAATGTTCACGGTGGTGGAATTACCGGGCAGGCCGGCGCAATAAGACTTGGAATAGCAAGAGCTCTGGTTACAATAGATCCCGAATTCAGGCCTTTGCTGAAATCGGAAGGGATGCTTCGGCGAGACCCAAGAATAGTCGAGAGAAAGAAATACGGTCAGCCGAAAGCAAGAAAGCGCTTCCAGTTCTCAAAACGATAAACACAGATGTGCATGATATTTATCTGCCTCATCTGAATACACACGGCTGGTGGTGATAACCTCGGTGTCTCCGTTACACGGAGATTGGTTCAATCAAATCAGCCGGCGGATAACCGAAAGGATAATTAAATGGAAATACCTTCCATGCAGGAAATGCTGGAGGCCGGAATTCACTTCGGTCACCAGAAAAGTCGATGGAACCCGAAAATGCGGAATTACATCTTCATGGCTCGAAACGGTATTCATATCATTGATCTCAAAAAATCCAGAGCCCTTCTGGAGGATGCCTCCAATCTGATCGCTAAAACTGTCGCGTCCGGAAAAAGCGTTCTTTTCGTTGCCACAAAGAAGCAGGGAAGGGAATGTTTGAAGGAACACGCCATAAGATGTGGTCAGTACTACGTTACTGAAAGATGGATGGGGGGCATGCTCACTAATTTCAAGACCATTTCTAAAGGCATAGAAACCCTGGTTGAACTTGAAAAGGCTGAGAAGGATGGGTTTCCTGCAAGCATGACGAAAAAGGAGATTCTTCAGAAAAGAAGAAAAAGGGAAAAACTGGAGAAGGATCTTACAGGTATTCGTCACATGAAAAAGCTGCCTGGAGTAGTCGTGGTTGTCGATATCAAGAAGGAGCAGATTGCTGTTCATGAAGCAAGGAAACTTAATATTCCCTGTATCGGAATAGTTGATACGAATTGTGATCCGACCGAAGTTGATTATCCGATTCCGGGAAATGATGATGCGATCAAATCCATTTCATTGATTATTGGTACTCTGGCTGATCACGTCATTCTTGGTGCTGAAGGGGCTGCTCCTGATACTACAGCGGAGAAACCGATCCCGACGGATGATAGTACAGGTGGTGTTGAAGCTGAAAAAAGAAAGACAGCTTCTGCCGCACCGGAGAAGAAGACAGCTGCCGCCAAACCGGAGAAGAAGACGGTTGCCGCCAAACCGGAGAAGAAAACGGTTGCCGCCAAACCGGAGAAGAAAACGGTTGCCGCCAAACCGGAGAAGAAGACAGCTGCCGCCAAACCGGAGAAGAAAACGGTTGCCGCTAAACCGGAGAAGAAAACAACTGCTGCCAGATCTGAGAAGACAACAGCAGATACACCTGCAAAGAAAACTACGGCCAGAAAGACTGAAAAGAAGGCTGCAGCAGAAGAAACTGCTGGAGATATTACAACGGATACAGCTTCAGTCAGCGAAAAGCCGAAAAATGCTCAGGAAGAGGGAAAGGATTCGGGTGAATAATGTCCGTTAATCTAGATCATCTGAAACAACTGAGAAAAGCCACTGGAGCAGGAATGATGGACTGCAAGAAAGCGCTCGAAGAAAGCAATGGAGACATGCAGGGAGCTATTTCATTCCTTCGGGAAAAGGGTGTTAAAGTTGCATCCAAGAAAGCTCTCAGAGAAGCTTCGGAGGGACTGGTTGTATCATATATACATCCTCCCGGCAAGCTCGGTGTGCTGGTAGAGATTAACTGTGAAACCGATTTCGTTGCCAGAACCGATGACTTCAAGAAGTTCGCAAAAATGGTAGCAATGCACATAGCAGCATATCCTCCAAGTGTTGTATCCCGCAATGACCTGCCGGAAAAAGAAATTGAAGCTGAGAAGAAAGTACTTCTTGCGCAGCTGAAAGATTCTGGTAAACCGGATAACATCATAGAGAAGATCATTGAAGGACGACTGGACAAATATTACGCTGAAGCCTGTCTTCTTGATCAGGAATGGGCGGATGATCCTGAAGTAGGAACAGTTAAAGATGCACTTACCAATCTGATAGCGAAACTTCGTGAAAATATCGTTATCAGTCGGTTCGCCAGATTCTCCATAGGAACCTGATGAAAGAGGAAGACCAGCCTGTCAGGATTCTCCTTAAATTAAGCGGAGAGGTTCTGGCTGGCGAAACTGGTCACGGTCTTGATTCTCTTACAGTAAAGAAGCTGACAGATTCCTTGATGGATCTTGTTTCAGATGGTATTCAGGTTGGAATCGTAACAGGTGGGGGCAATTTCATCCGGGGAAGAGATCTTTCGTCAGTAGATCGAATTACCGGGGACCAGATGGGAATGATTGCTACTGTAATTAACAGTCTTGCACTTAGAGACGCTATTGAGAAGCACGGTGGTAATGCTGCCGTGCTTTCTGCCATTGCGATGCCTGGCTTTCTGGAACCCTTCTCATCCCGCCTTGCGAATGACTATCTTGAATGTGGATATGTTGTCATTTATGCCGGCGGAACCGGCAACCCATGTCTGACAACTGACACTGCGGCAGCACTCAGAGCGGTTCAGACAGGCTGTTCTATGCTGCTGAAAGGTACGAAAGTCGATGGCATTTACGACAGTGATCCAATGCATAATCCCGATGCGAAACGATTTGCGCAGTTATCATTTGACGAGGTTCTCAAGCTCGACCTGAAGGTTATGGATGCTGCAGCTGTTGCCATCTGTCGCGATGCCGAACTTCCTATTAGTATTTTTGATATCAGGGATCCGGGGAATATTGTCAGGATTCTTTCAGAACCGTCTATTGGAAGTATTGTTGGGAGGAATGATTCATGGTAACCGAGCTTCTTGAAGATCAGAAAAACAAAATGAAGAAAACAGTAGAAAATACTGCACGCGAAATGGCTGTTATCAGAACCGGGAAAGCCAGCCCTGCTTTACTTGATAACATCCGTGTGGAATGCTGGGGAGGGCAGCACCCGATAAAACAGGTTGCCGGTCTTTCCGCACCGGAACCAAGGCTTATCGTTATTCAGCCTTTCGATCCATCAACATCTGATGCCATTGTAAGAGCGATTCAGAAATCAGATCTTGGACTCAGAGCTAATGCGGATGGTCCGGTTATACGGATTCCTGTGCCGAAACTATCCGATGATAGAAGAAAAGAATTGGGCCGTCATGTCAGAGCGATGGCAGAGTCGGGAAGAACATCTATCAGGAATATCAGGAGAAGTGGTAATGAATTGCTGCATAAGGCCAGCAAAGCAAGCGATATTACCGAGGATGAAGAGCGTAAGGCTCTAAGCGAGATACAGGAATCAGCCGATAATGCCATTACCGAGATAGACAGACTTCTTGAGGTGAAGGAAGCTGACATTCTTGAGGTCTGATAACTCTCTGCTCACGCATGTGGGTATTATTATGGACGGCAATGGTCGCTGGGCAAGATCGCGCGGTCTTCCAAGAATTGATGGACATAAAGCTGCTGAGAAATCCATTCATGAAGCAGTTGAATACTGCGGCGAGATTGGAGTCAAATACCTTACTCTATTCGCCTTTTCTACAGAAAACTGGAAACGCCCAAAGGCTGAAGTCAGTTTCATAATGTTCCTTCTAAGCAGATTCATAAAAAATAACATTGACAATCTTGATGACAAAGATGTTAAGATTCGCGCTACAGGCAGACTTGATGATCTTCCCGCAAAACCCCGTGCTGATCTTGACGCAGCTATTACCAGGACAGAATCTAATCAGGGTCTGAACCTGATTCTTGCATTGAGCTACGGCGGCAGAGCGGAGATAGTTGATGCCGTGAAACGCATAGCCGGTGATATTAAAGCCGGCAGTAAATCCATGATGGATATTTCAGAAAAATCAATCTCTTCGCGCATGTACCTTCCTGACGTACCCGATCCTGACTTGATAATTCGTACGAGCGGGGAGAAAAGGTTTTCCAATTTTCTTTTATGGGAATCAGCGTATTCAGAATTGTATTTTACCGATACTTTATGGCCTGATTTCAGACGGAAACACCTGCAGGAGGCTTTCGAGGACTACGGATCCAGGCGGAGACGTTTTGGAGATATTGGCGGTAACTGATGAAGCCATTTCATTCACTTGTGAATAGAATTGCCATTGCCGTTCCAGGTATTGGACTATTTGTTGCGGTAGCTCTTCTGAATATACCGATTCTTACAGTCATACTATTTTCTTCAATAGCAGCATTGTGCGGAGCAGAGGCAATTTCTCTCCTGGACTCCGGTGCAGGAATTTCAAAGAAAGTAGGAGGAGCGATTCTGGCTGGAGGTGCGGCTGCATCAGTTTCTCTGCTTGATCCTGCTTTCGCTTTAGTGATTCTCCTGATTCCAGGTGCAGTGATGTCACTCTGGTGGGTTCTCGAGGAGGGTGTTACCGATGCAGGAAAAAGGATTACGGGCAGCATCGGAATCATGGCTGTTATCGCGCTCGGTTTTGGTCTTCTGGCAAGATTGAGACTTGATTTTGAGTCACCCTGGATTCTTTTCATACCGCTTATTCTATGTTGGGCTGCAGATACGATGGCCTATTTCATTGGAAGTGCCTTCGGAAAACACAAACTGGCACCCGCTGTCAGCCCGGCAAAATCCTGGGAGGGATTCATTGCAGGTATGGCGGGAGCTGTTGCAGGAGCAGTGTTCGCAGGTACAGCTGGAGCAGGATTCCCACTGTTTCTGATGGTCGCGACCGGAATAGCAGGTGGAATAGCTGCTGTTACAGGTGATCTTTTTGAATCCGCTCTGAAAAGGGATGCAGGCATAAAGGACACCGGCTCAATCCTTCCGGGGCACGGAGGTGTGCTTGACCGGTTTGACAGTATTCTTGCTGTAGTTCCTGTAGTATGGTTAATACTTATGTTCTACGGATCTGCAGGAGGTTCCTTATGAGTATCAGAAAAGTTGCGGTTCTTGGCAGTACCGGCTCTGTCGGTAGACAGGCACTTGAAATAATCGATGCCAGACCGGACCTGCAACTTCATTCAATTCTATGCATGAGAAACAGCAGCCTTCTTCGACAGCAGAAGGAGAAATTCCTCCCTTCCATGAGTGCGATTGTTTCACCTGAAGGAGATATTCCGCATGATATCATCAAAGGAACTGAAGTTCTTGATCAGGTCATAGAAGGCGCTGACATAGTTCTCAACGCGATAGTTGGAAGCGCCGGACTCAAAGCCAGCATTCTATGCCAGGAACTGGATATACCGATTGCGCTTGCGAACAAGGAAAGCCTTGTTATTGGTGGTAAACTGCTGAAAGATCATCTGAAGGCTGGGAAGGTGATACCGGTAGACAGCGAGCACAGTACAATCGCAAGATGCCTTCAGTCAGAAAGAAGACCTGTCAGAGGGATTACTTTAACCGCGAGTGGCGGATCCACACTCCTGATGCCAATTGATGAGATCAGAACTGCCGGACCTGAGCAGATTCTGAAACATCCAACCTGGGAAATGGGTTCAAGGATCACTGTAGATTCTGCAACCATGGTTAACAAGGCATACGAGGTTATAGAAGCAGGCTGGCTTTTCGAGAATATTCCCGTTAATGTGGTAATTCATCCACAGAGTATTGTGCATTCATTCATAAGACTCGAGGATGGTTCATGGAAAGCTCTGCTCGGTCAGCCGGACATGAAAGTACCGATTCAATTCGCACTTCAGTGGCCGGACGGGGAGCTTGATTTAATTGCTGGTGATAGACCTTTTAACTGGGGAACACTCACGTTCAGGGAAATGGATGAGACAAGGTATCCTGCATTCAGTACTGTTGTTCAGACCGGAATCGATGGAGAGACTTTTCCGGCAGTGGCAAATGCGGCAGATGAAATTGCTGTTCAAGCGTTTCTCGATGGCAGAATTCTCTTTGGGAATATTGCGGAAATCATTGATGAAGTGCTTTCCCTTCATCGATCCTTCTCTATCGGGAGTCTTGAGGATATACTCGAAGCTGACAGGAATGCGAGAGCCGTTGCTTCCGGAATTGTGAGTAAATTATGCTGAGTGTTGTTGCCATAATATTCGGGCTGGGAGTGATTGTATTCTTTCATGAGATGGGGCATTTTCTCATGGCGA
>JAIOQY010000178.1 GCA_021108435.1 Candidatus Aegiribacteria sp. | reverse complement strand
TCTTGATCGTAATACCACGCTCCCTCTCGATATCCATCGTATCGAGCATGAGATCGTGGAATTCCCGATTCGAGACAGTACCTGTAGCCTGCAGCAATCTGTCGGCAAGAGTTGACTTGCCATGATCGATATGTGCAATTATGCAGAAATTCCGAATGTTCTTAATCAAATCTTCTCCTCCGCCGGAAATGCTAATATGATTGGGGATTGAGATGTTTCCAAAGGGAAGGAGAACAAATTGGATTTCAAACCGAACAATCTTCAGATTGTTAACAACTGCAACATCGGCGAGGGCACGAAGATCTGGAATTTCGTGAACATGTATGGATGCACCATAGGCAGGGATTGCATGGTCGGATGTTTCACCGAAATACAGAAGGGCGTCACGATTGGCGACAGAACGAGGGTACAGAGTCACAGCTTTGTATGTGAAATGGTTCAGATCGGTAGCGACTGCTTCATCGCGCATGGAGTCATGTTCATTAACGATATTTATCCTCCACAGCCGGATCCTGCAGACTGGAAGGGAACAATTATAGAAGACGGTGTCAGTATTGGCTCAAATTCGACCATTCTTCCTGTCCGAATAGGGAAAAACGCGATTATAGGCGGCGGAGCAGTCGTTACAAAAGATGTTCCTCCGGGAGCAGTTGTAGCTGGAAATCCCGCGAGAATACTGAGGTATCTGGAAGAGTAACCATATCCGCAGGCTTCGGTAAAGGCTGTTTCAGAAGTATCTGCCCTGTTGAGTAGCATGGAAATATGTTCTATAGTATACTTAACTTGTGTAGTATCTTTATTGGTTACACCTGAAGTATCTTAACGCGGTATCCTTATTGATATTTATACGGACTACAATTCCTGGAAACTAATTTCCGGGAAAATGGTTATGCACTGCAGAATGAAATATTGCAGAGAATACAGAATCATATAGACTATTAACGGAAGGAGCACAATGAAGGCAATAGCGTTTCTTATGCTGTTTACAGCAATGGCTTTCACTGGAACCATCACCCCCGAACTAAGTGAAATGATGGAGGAAACAGACGCTGGAAACTTGATCAGGGTGCTTATCAAACCCATTGGAATGGTTGACGTAGAATACGTAATGAACGCGACCCGGGGAATGGATCGTGCTCAAACGCGCGAATTCGCAGCCGAGGTCATGAAAGACAGGGCAGCGAGTTCTCAGGCGGGAATCCTTGAACAGATCGCATCTCTTCCAACCGGAAGCGTTGAGGATGTTCATCCCTTCTGGATCGTCAATGCTATCGCTTTATCAATGACACCCGAAGCAATCGCTGAGATTTCAGATAGGGACGATATCCTCTACATCCGTTTCATGCGGAGAAGCGATATACTCATTGAACCTGTGGATGAATACACTCAGGAACGCGCTCCAAAGGCAAATGCATGGGGAGTCGATAAGATCGGTGCTCCCGACGTCTGGGCCATGGGATACTATGGCAGCGGAATCGTTGTCAGTGTTGTCGATACCGGAGTAAACTACAACCATGTTGATCTGCATAATCAAATGTGGCACGATACACCTGCCGGATATCACTACGGATGGGACTTCGATGATAACGATGGTGATCCCATGGACACTTACGGACATGGAACTCATTGCGCCGGCAGCGTCGCAAGTAATGGAAACGCCGGCACGACCTGCGGTGTAGCTCCCTCAGCAACTATTATGGCTCTGAGAGTCGGTGTTACTTTTTCAGATGAGCAGGACGTCTGGGACGCCTTCCAGTTCAGTATCGACTACGGAGCAGATGTTATTTCCACTTCTCTCGGATGGCCTCAGAGTCAGAATCCAGACCGTTTTACCTGGCGCGAAACTGAGAACAATGTTCTCGCAGCAGGTATCTGCCATTCAATAGCAGCTGGAAATGAAGCCGGAAATCCCGGAACACCGGGTGACATCCGCACACCGGGCGATGTGCCTCCACCCTGGCTTCATCCCGACCAGACAACAATCGGCGGGCTCAGCGCGGTTGTTACTGTAGGCGCGACCGACAGTAATGACAACATCGCGAGTTTCTCCAGTCGCGGTTACTCAACCTGGATGTATGAATCACCCTGGTTCGACTATTCTGATGTATCACCGTATATCGGATTAATCGATCCTGATATCTCAGGTCCAGGAGTCGATATCACAAGTTGCAGTAACACAAACAATACCGGATATACAACCATGAGCGGTACATCCATGGCAACACCACATCTCGCTGGCTGCATGGCTCTTGTTCTTGAAGCCAATCCTGCTCTGTCACCCGCGCAGGTCGACTCAGTTCTTGAAGTTACGGCTCTCGATCTTGGTGATACGGGCAAGGACAATGTTTTCGGCGCAGGCAGAGTACAAATATACGAAGCGGTTCTGGCCGCGCTCAATGTTGGTGTTGATGGATCAACCGGTTCGACTCCCGAATCAGGACTCATCCTGTCCGTAGCCGGATCAAACCCTTCGTTTGGATCTTTGATGTTCGATCTATATACAGGAGTATCCGCTGATATGGATATCTCTGTTTTCGATATCACAGGCAGAAAAGTTGCCATTATTCAGAACGGTTCCGTCTCTCAGGGAAATCACAGTTTCACCTGGAGCGTTCCCGGGAACATCGGTAACGGCATCTACTTCCTGAGAGCTTCGAGCAATCAGGGTTCGGTTTCAGAAAGGTTCACACTTCTCAGATAGATAGAACCTGTCACTATTAAGCAGGAAGGGGCGGGATTTCTCCCGCCTCTTCTTCACTGAATGTAACTACGACTGAAGACCACTCGTCCTATATATGGACTACTGTTGGTCGAGCTATTGATTTACAGGCATTTCCCAATGGGAGGGCCACCTTACTCCCTCCTTCGAATGATCGGAGGAAAGAAGATATCGATAAAGCTCAGTATAATTGTCGAATTCCTTCGCTGACAGTTTCAGCTCTTCAATTACCAGGAGGGCTTTTCTGTAACATTCCAGAGTTTCCTCTCTGCGGTCTTTCTTCATGTACAGCATTCCAAGGGAGTCAAGAGTAATAGCTTCCAATCTGCGATTTCCTATTTCCCGATGTATTTCAAGAGCCTTACGATAACACTCAAATGCTTTCTCAAGCTGACCCTGCTGAAAATGCAGAATACCCAGGTTCCCAAGGGTAATCCCCTCACTCCTGCGGTTCCCGATTTCCCGGTGCAGTTTCAATGCCCTCTGGTAGTGCTCCAGGGCTTCCTCAATCCGTTCCTGGTCTCTGAAGGGATTACCAAGGTTGCCCAGTGCGATCCCCTCGCTTCTGCGGTCCCCGACTTCTCTGTATATCTTCAGCGCCTTCTCGTAATACTCAATGGCTTCATTGATCCTATCCTGATCCAGGTAGAGGTTACCCAGGTTTCCCAGCACAACCCCTTCTATTCTGCGATCTCCAACTTCCCTGTTTATTTCAAGAGCTTCCTGGAAGTATTCACCGGATTCCTGCAGATTGCCCTGGATTCGAGTCAATATGCCCATATTTCCCAGTGCTATGCCTTCATTCTTCCGATCACCGGTCTTCCTGTGCAGATCAATTGCTCTTCGATAGCAGCCCAGGGCTTCTTCCAGGCGACCTGTAATCCTGAATACATTTCCCAGTGCGGACAGTATCTTGCCTGTCCATTCCTTGAGCTCATTATCTTCTGCGATATTCTGCATTCTGACCAGCAGTTGCTCCTGCTCCTTTCTTCTCCCAAGGAGTTCAAGAGTCCTGTTCCTCAGGAAGAACACCTCAAGAAACTGCTCGCTTCGTTCAAGCCCCTCCGGATCCTCACTCAGCCATAATTCAAGTTTTTCGGACAGTCTAAGGGCAGTGTCGTGCTGATAGTTCATAACGGTATGATTGAGATTTCTGATGCCCCATCGAATGGCCTTACTCCTGATTTCAGCCCTCTTCCAATGATAGGTCAGCATAGCAGCTGTCTCGTATTCTTCTTCGGAATACATCTCCTCGATCAGCTTGGCCGCAATCCGGTGAAGCAGCTTTCTATTGCTCTCAAGAATACTGTTGTATGCGGTATCGTGAATAAGGATATTCCGGAACATATATTTCTGTTCTGAAGCAGTACCTGTACTGATGATGAATCGCCTGCGTTCTAGATCGTTGAAAACACTTCGGGAGCTTTCCTCAAGCGAAAGCTCCTCGATCAACCTGCTGTAAAGCTTTTGACTGAATTCAACTCCAAGCACCGAGGACTTCTGAAGAGTACTTTTCCATTCTGCGGGAAGACGATCCAGTCGGGATTGAAGCAGCCCTGACAGGGAAGAAGGTTTGCAAATATCGTTTACTGTACTGCTGAAATTCCACCCTTCGCGGTTCTCACACAGTATGTCCGACTCAGCAAGATCAACGATAAGTTCCTCCAGAAAGTATGGATTGCCTTCCGCATGCTTGAAGAGGAACCTTTCAACTTCGGATGATATACTGCCGTTATCGATATCACTTATTCCAGAGAGAAATTTCCCGATCAGTTCTTGACAGTCCCTTTCACACAGTTCCGGTAGGAATATTTCTTCAAGTTCCGCATAATTGTTTGAAATATCGAACTCCACCGCTACCCCGTGTTTACGTTCAGGTCTGTACAGAAGTAGGAAAAGTATCGGGTTTTCACTATCGCAGTTGGCGATTATGAACTCAAACACTCTTCTGCAGGTATTGTCTATCCAGTGGAGATCATCGAGAACAATCAGTAAACGCTTCTTCCTTGACAGCGCCTTAAGCAGGTTGCGGAAAGCCAATCCTGTCTCAAGAGCTATCGCACTGCTATCCAGTTCAACCAGCCTTCTGTCACCTGATTTAATTGACAACAGTTCCGCAAGGAAGGGTGCTGAATTCATCAGATCCTCATCGGAAAAGGGGATGAGCAGCTCCTTGAAACCAGAATAATCCAGTTTATTCCCATGCTCTAACTCCAGGAGATCCCTGAGAAGAGATGTCCAGAGCCAGTATGCAGGTTGCGCGTAGGGAAGGGTTTGACTTTTCAGAATAAGGATATCGTTCCTGTTGTCACATTGCCACCGGATGAATTCATGGACAAGGCGTGATTTTCCCATGCCTGCCTCACTCTTGATGCCAAGTACTAAGTGTTTCACCCCGCCTAAGCGGTTCGTTCCTGTTTCTCCAGATTCTTGGAGAGCAAGCTTATTGTTCAGGATGGACATCTCATCGGATCTGCCCACGAAGCTGGAAGTACTGATCTTCTTTATGCGGTCCCACCGGGCTTTAAGTTGAGTTCCGGGACCCATGGGACGCCATACATGAACAGGATATCTGATACCCTTGATGGATATACTTCCCATATCCTCCCAGCAGATCATATCACCGCATTTATCCTGCACATTATCCGGAACCAGAATACTGTTTACCCCTGCGGCTTCCTCCATGCGGGAAGCGAGATTCACGGTTTTGCCCATTGCCGTTAAGTGGCCTATCGCATCGGGGGCAACCGTCACAGGACCGCTGTTAATACCGATGCTGGCTGTGATGGGAATCCCTGTTTCCGTGAGGATACTGTTGGCTGTTCGTATTGCATCCAGCATTCTGAAACCGCAGGAAATGGCTCTGATACTGTCATTTTCTCCGGCTTTTCTGGCCCCGAAGAGAACCATGATCCTGTCCCCTTCGATCTTATCTACATATCCTTCATATTCCTCAGTCACATCAACCAGAGCATCCATTATACTCTTGGCGATTTCATGGACCTCTTCATGATCCAGCTTCTCTGACAGAGCCGTGAAACCGTCCAGATCAAGGTACAGAACGGCGATATCCCTCCGTTCTCCTGGTTTTAATTTGAACTGCTCACTACTTGCTGGCACTCGGATTCCCCTCTGCTGATCAAGTGTCTTTTGGAGGCTTGATCTGAAATCCAATGTCATTTGTTACCCCATGATCGGTTATATCAAAACTCTGTGATTGCCATTCTCCGATTATGATAACAAATGCATAACCGATGGTTGCAGTGAAGCATATACAGACACCCATTACAGACTGATAATGCAGCCCGGTCCTGCGACAATTCCGCGCTTACCAGATCAACCTCTTCTACCCGAAGGATCTATTCCTGGTTGTACTGACAAAGGTGGGGTGAATAGAAGTACTGCAGCAACTCCAGTTCCCCTGCAGCATCCAGTGAGTCCCTCCAGTGAGTGTATGTCAAACCATCAATAGAGATTCCAGTGACTCGCTCTATCCGAACAGTGTCACCAAGATGATGGATGTATAAATCAGCATCTTCAATCTCCAGAATGATGCTTTCATCCTTATGATCTGACAGGAAATAATCCATCAGACAGTCTGTCGACAAGAAGGATCGTATTGCTCCGTGTTCATCCCTTACGACAGGACTGAAATAATCACCAATCTCAAAACCAAGGAACACACCCGGGACTCTGAAGGTATTATGTTCAATGATGACTGTGAATTCAAAATCATCTGAAACATAACCGAACAGAATCATGAAAATAATAAAAAGACTCAATTGCCACCTCCAGAAAGCAGTTTATATCAATACATCTTATACCAGGTGAATATTGCTACTCTCACCGGTTTATGCAATGGGAGTAGCGGTACATGTCGGCAACATCAGAATCCTTCCATTCAATACCGCAGCAGTTTTATCCTATCTGCGTTACTGAATATAACTTACAGAATTGCTGTTTATCCTCTTCAATTGATTCATCAAGCTCGACCCTGTGGTGGAAATACTCCCTTTATTCCATGTATTTAACAGCCATGAATTCACCGCCCTTTCCGCTCCGCCGGGCTGGATAAAGCCCTGTTCGTGTTAGAAAGGAAATCATGAGAAACCGGATTCAGCAATTGTCTGGATCTCGTTAACGGTATCTACTTCCTGAGAGCTTCGAACGATCAGAATTCGGTTTCAGAGAGGATCACTGCCCAGATAGATAGAGCCTGACATTATTAAGCAGGAAGGGGCGGGATTTCTCCAGCCCCCTCCTTCTAAGTCAGCTGAGACTAATAAGTCTTCTGAAAGCTTAGCTGAACCTGTATTGAACCGGCTCCATCAGGCGGAACCGGGATATTCAGTTCTTCAAGAACTTCGCACAGGTTATCATCGACATCACGTTCAAGACCGCTTCCAATCACTGAAACAGCGGTGATATTTCCATTGCCGTCAACCTCTATACTGAATGTGACCACACCCGAAGGCCATTCGTCAGCATCATCAATTTCGTCAAGATAGCTCTGGTATACTTCTGTCAGTTCCGCAAGGAGCTCCCTGACAGCAGAACGCACCACCGATGGAAGCAATCCCAGTGTGGGAGAAGCTGATACAAGGCTGACACTGCCGAACCATGGGGTTTCTTCGTACTCGTAGTAGTAATCGCCGTCAGTGATTTCCTCACATGCGTCGCAGGATACGTAACCTCCCGCGCCTAGAGCAGCTGGTGCCTGCATGGTTCCTGAGACAGACCTGTTCATGGAGTAATGCATTGTCTCGCCACCTGTAGTGCCGAATACACCTTCATACGAAACGCCTTCAGGCATATTCACTGGAACCTGGACCGTTACCGGAGAACCATCAGGATCGGTTCTTATCTCTTCGCATACAGCAACGAATGAGGTGTATTCACTCATTATCTGATAGTCAAGAGCCGTGTCGGTTATCTCTTCTATGATGTCCTGATTCTGATCGATATAACCATATGTATTGTACATCTGTCGGTTGAGGTCGTGTATCTTCTTCCTGGCCCAGAGAGTAGCGATGACATCATTGTCTTCCTCATGCGACGGAAGTACAACCCGAACATCTCTGTTCCAGCGTCTGCCGGCGACTGTACCGGAAAGGTGAATTGTTTCGCTTCCGGAACCATCGTACTGTCCTACTATTACGAGAGGTTCTCCTGCGTACAGATCAGGAATCAGGGAAGGATATACATCGTGTACATTAAGGTCGCCCCAGTCAATACTGATTCCCACGAGGTAGGGATCATTGATTTTCTCATAGATCGCGCTTACCGCTTCTGTGGGATCTTCATTCAATCCAACGTAATACGCGTGCCCGCGTCCTTCTTCTGCCAGACCTTCGATGAGATATCTGTTAGGACTTGAGCCTACTCCAACGCTGAAGAGTCTGGTGTTCTCTCCAAGAGTGCTTTGCAGTTCACCTAGAATCTCCGCTTCGTTGCCAATGAAACCATCGGTAAGGAAAACGACAAATCGCATTCTGTCAGGATCTTCAGGATAACCGATTGCTGCTCTGACTCCTTCAATCATCATCGTTCCGCCGCATCCGCTCATATTGTTGATGAACCGTACACCCTTTTCGATGTTGTTTTCGGTATTGGCCAGCGGACTCCTGGACATGCTGCTTGCTGTCTCGCTGAATCTCATAATCTGGAATGTATCGTCCGGATTCATTCCCTGGACAAACTGTCTTACCGTCTCCTTGGCGACATCCATTGGCTGACCGCCCATGGAGCCGGAGCAGTCAACTACAAAGAACATCTCCTTTGGAGTTATCTCATCGATATCAATATCAGCGTCGGGCTGAAGAATAAGCATGAAGTGACCGCCCAGTTCACCATTATGAGAGATTAATCCGGTCTGTATTTTATCAGATGCCGTTGTGTACCTGAGCACGAAATCCCTGTTTGGAATAACATCATCATCTTTTAGTGAAATTGTGACATTTCCGACTCTCCAGTTCAGATCGACATCCACTTCATGATTCAGCGACTCGAAATCCTGTATCTCGACACCAGGATTGATGGTAACGGAAAGTTCTATGTCATACCCGGTTCTGGACCCTTCCGGTACGATAGGAGGAGTAATCCTGTCAGCGTCTTCTACAGAAGTTGAAACTGTATATATGTCGAATATTCTTCGTACAAAACCGCCCGGCGGCACAAATCTCGGCCCCACAACCATCGGGAATACAATCTCATATTCACCATCATCGTACTCTACAGGCGCTACATAACTGATCTCAATTACAATACTGTCACCTGGCAGGATATTCCCGACACTCTGTGTAAAGATGTTCGGACGTTCCTGTTCGAGCAGACTTGCGGTCTGACCGGATGCAATCGCCTGCTCATAAATCTCTCGCGCAAGATCCCTCTCGTGGATTTTTCCCTCGATGAATCTGTCACCTATCCACATGTTCATTCTGTCAACCGCACCGCTCTGAGGGAGAGGGAATGTGTAGACAGCTTCTATAGGCTCTTCATACGGGTTTCCATATATCTGGCGGACGGTTGCCCGCTGGAGATTTCCACTTATTGTGATTTCCACCTGGGTGTGTTCCAGTGGAAGTTCGCCTATAACGCCTTCTTCTCCAACAACCTGCATTCTGCCTGCGGTCGATTCATCCCTTGAATCTTCCTGGGAGAAAGTAGTTGCCACAGCAAGGATCAGTACTGTGATTATCAAGTGTTTCATTCTTTAGACCTCCATGTTAAAGTTTGCTGTTTCCGGTTCTGATACATGGAAGGTCGGCAGGCTATTCCATCATGGTTAATTAAGAACGGTAGTTAACCGATTTCTGATATAATCCCCTTTACGTACGGAGATGATGTAGACCCCGGCGGGAACTCTTCTGCCTTCCTGATCGGTTCCTTCCCAGGATACTCTCTGTGGAGAGTGAATTTCAGTCTCCCAGATCATCCGACCGGCAAGGTCATGAACTGACACTTCTGCAGAACCGGCAGAGTAATCAACGTAAAATGCGATGGGTGCGTCCCTCTCGGCAGGATTGGGATATGGCGGGGAAACAGTGAACGGAACGGGAGGTTCTGGAGGATTACCGTGAGACTGTCTTACGATCAGAGCCGGATCCATGAAGGCACTCCAGGAAAGAAGGCTCTGGAATGTTCTATCATATCCACCGTGCATGTTTGGGATCCGCAGATCCTTCGCTATGGAGAATGCAAGCCCGATACTGGGAGAGTGCTCCCAGAAAACCTGCCTGGCCAGATCGATGCACATCCATTCACTTGCTCCAAGGGATGGCCAGAATCCTTCCCATCCGTAGCTGGTATTAAACATCACCGCCACTCCGCCGCCGTCCGGAGCTTTCAGAAGGGCTTCTGCGCAACACTCCAGGCCGATATACTCCGCGGGATGACATGCTATACTGGTATGAATTCCTGTTTTATTACCATTATGAAGACTGTCCGTAGCAATCCAGTTTGTCATCATGCCCAGTGGCGCTGAACTCCAAAAGATACCTCTATCGTTGCCATGTCCGGCGTAGTGGTTCCAGCCGGTGCCACTGCTGATAATTGGAATATGCGTATCGATTCCATCGCCGTACAATATCTCGTAAGCTTTTGTTATCTCCCATGATGCAGGCATTGTGACTGCAATTGAATCACAACCTTTTGCAGCTGTGTATCCGATATCCTCAAAGAGTACCGCTCCGCAAAGTACGGCTCTGGAAGGCCAGTCTTCCGGTGTAGTGCTGGTCTGGTAAGTGATGTTCTTCTGAACAAATATCGCGGCTTCCCTCACGGTGGAGAATAGAGCTCTTCCAAGAAGAACATCCGCGTAAAGATCAAGGTCGTCGTCCGGCTGCCCGTATTTGCCGTCACCGTTGCCATCCCATGTACCATCGAGGTCAGCATAATACATATCAACCGGAGCGATATCTGGAGGTACCCCTTCACATAAAAGCTCCACCATTCTCACTGGAACAAGAGTCTCATCACCGGCAAGAAGCACGAATACAGTACCATGCTCCAGGAATCTGTCTCTTATGAAGTTGCGGAGTTTCTCTGCGTCATCGCGACCGCTGAAATTTTCGATGATTTCTTGAACAAAGGCTATCTCGACTGTACGTCCGTGTCTCTCCTGGAGATCCGCAAGTGGTTGCAATATATCAATATAGGAACTATCACACACTATCAAATATTCAGCATCTCCGGAGGCTTTTGATAAAGGTTCGTAAACAGGAATCATATCAGTGTTATCGATCAGAGCGTGAATTCTCCTCCGGGCGACTTCGTTCTGCTCAATGGACAGCTGCGTTTGAATTCCCTCATCCCAGAAAACGGTCACTTCGATTTCCGACAAGAGAGAGAGTTGACCGTCTGCCGGCAGATATTCCCATGGCTGCAGAAGACATGAAGCTATCCTGAATCCGGATAGTGTTCCGGTATGAGTCCAGAGGATAGGGTCTGTGGGCCAGATCGAATTAGATGTGTATATCTGCGGTTGAGGAAGCCTGATAGATGGATCTGAGATCCCGCTGAATGGCCTCGGTTCAATTGCGGGTACTATCCTGATACCTGGACGACTGATTGAGGATTCACTTACTGCTGATACTTGAAAAGAAATATTCTCTGCTCCGCCAGGCAATAAAAACACTGCCGGGAATACAGGAAGCAGGGGCGAGCCGGGCTCTCCGCGAAGCTCCATGCCGGGGAATTCTACGATATTCCATTCATTTTCAATCTTAATGGTTACAAGAGCTGGATCGAACTCAAACGCATGGGTAATCGAACCTGCGATGACCGGAAGACCCCTGAACAGCAATAACAGAACCGGCAGAATATATCTCAAATTCAGTCCCTTCGTTACATGACATGTACTCTGAATATATTACAATACTCTGGAAATGGTTCCCGATTGAGCAGCAATCAGGATAACAGGTTTCGTGGAAGGTGTATATATTGAAAACAAGAACTTTCAGGGTGGTTCCAAAAATACCGGAACAGCTGGCCGCTCTCAAACAGATAGCTTACAACACATGGTGGACATGGAATTCACAGGCTATCGAACTCTTCCGATGGATAGATTCAGACCTGTGGGAAAAAGTATATCACAATCCGGTGCGTCTTCTTGGGCATGTCAGCCAGGAAAGACTCAAAGAACTTGCACAGGATAGTGTATACCTTTCGCACCTGGAAAAGACTACTGAACGTCTTACGAACTATCTTGAGAGAAGTACATGGTTCAATACTCTGAAGAAACAGAATAGGGCTATCGACGACAATTTTCTTGTCGCTACTTTCTCAGCCGAATTTGGTCTGCATGAGAGTATTCCGATTTATTCGGGCGGCCTTGGTGTTCTCGCTGGAGACACCATCAAAAGTGGCAGTGAACTTGGACTCCCCATGGTTGGGGTCTCACTGCTATACAGGCATGGTTATTTCAGCCAGTACCTGAACAGCGACGGATGGCAGCAGGAGCGCTATTTCGTTAACGATTACTCCAACATGCCTGTAGAGCCGGTTTTCGGGAATGACGGCAGCCAGGTTTCTGTGGATGTACCGATGGGAAACAGAATAGTAAAGGCAGCTGTCTGGAAAATAAAAGTAGGCAGAGCTGATCTGTTTCTGCTGGATACGAATCTTCCGGAGAATAGAAAAGATGACCGCGGAATAACCGGACAACTCTACGGCGGTGACAGGAAAAGGAGGATTCAGCAGGAAATAGTTCTGGGGATTGGCGGCCTGAGAGCTCTGGATGAAATGAATCTGACTCCAGCGGTAAGACATATAAATGAAGGGCATTCTGCATTTCTGATACTAGAACTGATAAGAAAGCTCATGAAGGAGAATCTATCGTTTCCCGAAGCCAGAGAAATAGTCTCCGCTGGTAATATCTTTACCACGCACACGCCTGTTCCGGCCGGGAACGAAGAGTTTCCCGCTGATCTGGTAATCAAATATCTCCATCCAATGATAAAGGAAATGGGGCTGACCAACGACGAATTTCTACAATTCGGCCATCATGACGATAACCCCAATTTCTCCATGACGGTTTTCGGTCTTCGATTCTGCGATTTCCGAAACGGAGTAAGCGAGTTACATGGCAGAATTTCAAGAGAGATATGGAAGGATGTCTGGCCGTCTCTTCCTGAAGCAGACACTCCTATAGCACATGTAACGAACGGTATTCATCCTGAATCATGGGTATCGGATGAGATGGTTAAGCTCTTGAGCAGATATGTCGGCCCGAGATGGTCAAGTAATAAAACAGACAGCGCGGCATGGAAGAAAATTGATAAGGTTCCAGATTCCGAGCTGTGGCCGGCGCATACCAGAATGAGGGAACGGCTCGTCTCATGGTCAAGGAACAGATGGGAAAACCAGATCAAACGGATGGGACTTCTCAAACCACATCTTGAAGATATCCCTGTCCTTGATCCTGAGATTCTGACAATCGGATTCGCAAGGAGATTCGCATCATACAAACGGGCAACTCTGCTTCTCCGGGATGAGGAACGCCTGAATCAAATCGTCAACGATCCTGAGAAGCCTGTGCAGTTCATCTTTGCAGGCAAAGCTCACCCGCATGATGATGAAGGCAAAGAACTGATCAGGGAATTAGTCCACCTCTGCATGAAGGAGGATTTCTACGGCAAGATCATCTATCTCGAGGACTACAGCATCGATGTGGCAAGACAGATGGTTCAGGGAGTAGACGTGTGGCTGAATACTCCAAGACTCCCCATGGAGGCCAGCGGGACAAGCGGAATGAAAGCCTGTTTTAACGGTGTAATTCAGTGCAGTGTTCCCGACGGATGGTGGGCAGAAGCCTACGAACCGGGAATGGGCTGGTCGATAGGTGAAGGTGAGGAATACGATGATCCTGACCTTCAGGACAGACTGGAGGCAAAAGCTCTTTACAACATAATCGAAAACCAGATTGCGCCAATCTTCTATGATCGGGACAGAAATGACATCCCCGTAAACTGGATCAGAATAATGAAAGAATCAATGAAGAAAGTCTGTCCCTTTTTCAGCAGTAACAGAATGCTGACGGAATACACAAATACATCTTACGTTCCAGCATACGTACGCTCAAAAAAACTTACAGATAATGACTACTCCGGCGCAAGGGATCTGGCTGAATGGATGGAAAAGGTCAGGAAAGCATGGGGTGCAATTCAGATTAAACAGGTAGAATGCGACATAGATAACGGCACCTGTGCAGTCGGTGATCCTCTCCCTGTAATAGTTACAGTTCATGCTCCGGATCTTCTGCCCGAAGATCTGCAGGTTGAAATTCATCATGGCAAGGTCGAGCCTGATGGCTGGTTGACCGAAAGAAACATGATTCTCCTTAAATTTGACCGAGAGCAAGATGGTTATTTCATTTTCACCGGATCATTCGTGTGCAATCATTCCGGCAATCAGGGTTTCACCGCAAGAATACTGCCGTGCAACCCGAAATTCGGTCGGATCATTGAACCCGGTCTTGTATGCTGGTGGGAATAAAGTAATCTGAGAATGTACTTGCATTCCAGAAATCCTGGCACTTGACAACGACCTGGAATATTGCCAGTTGTTTGATTGCCCGTAAAAACACCCGCGGGAGCGGAAGGGGACTGGTGTCTCTCCCGGACTTCAAATCCGGTGTTGGGTGCTAAAACCATCCTGGGTGGGTTCGATTCCCACACGTTCCCGCCAATCACATAATCCTTTCCATCAGCAGATCAAGAGGGCTTTTCACTGATTGCTTCATTCCCTTCATTACATGCAGATAAATCCTGGTGGTCTCGAGACTTCTATGTCCTAATAATTCCTGTATCTCGCAAAGATCCACTCCAGCCATGAGCAAATGGGTCGCAAAGGAATGCCGAAGTGTATGAACAGTTGCATGCTTATTCACTCCTGATTGTCCTACTGCATTCCTCATTTCCCTCTGTACTGTGCTGGGATGAAGGTGGTGCCGCAGGCAATCACCTGTATCCGGGTTGATAGATGGTCTGTTTGCGGGAAAGAAATATTGCCATTTCCATTCAAATCCTGCATTTGGGTATTTTCTTTCCAAAGCATTGGGCAGGGACGCAGGCACATCAGTCCCGGAGAAACTGTTTCGTACTGCGCCAAGATGTTCTCTCAGGTCGGGAACCAATTCTTTGCTCAGTATGGTCATTCTGTCCTTGTCGCCCTTACCGCTTCGAACCATCACAGATCCGCTCTCAAAATTAAGATCCTGTACCCTCAGGTTCAAGGACTCCTTCAATCGAAGCCCGCTTGAATAGATCAGACGGATTACCAGGCCCGATACACCTGAAGTATTAATGAGAATTGCAGCAACCTCATCAAGTGTCAGCACTACAGGAAGCCTTTTGGGCTTTCTGGCTCTAACAGCGTTGATTCCTTCTGGTTCTCTTTCCCATACATTTCTGAACATGAATAGAATGGCGTTAAAAGCTTGATTCTGAGTGGAAGATGCTACCCTCTTCTTCAACGCGAGATATGATAGATAAGCTACGAAGGATGCGTCTTCCTCCGATTTCAGTTCTCTCGAAGAGCAGAAGTCAAGATAACGTGAGCACCAGTGCGAATAAATTTTCACTGTACTACTAGAGTAGTGTCTCACTTGTAGCTTATTCACCAAGTCCTCAACGGGATTATCCGCCAATCCATTGATCTCATGTGGAATTATCTCTCCGGAGAATTGATGATACAGCTTAACAGCATCAAGAGCCTGCCTGATCTGCCAATCCTCCTTACCTTCTTCTTCAAGTATCTGCGAGTACTCAGCAGCATCCGGTCGCTGCATAAACAGGTAGTGTTTAACCCACCAGAACATATATGGTAAGTGTGTCTCATTCATAAGTTTTAATTCTCTAAGATATTGCTCGAACTCTTCTAGTCGACTTTGCATTTAAACTCACTCCTTACTTTAACGGCAGCTGTTCAACACCGGGTTTTGCAGTGTTAGTATACATTTGTTTACTACATTATGTCAAGATAACCGCCTTGACTCCCAGTATCCTGCACTGTATTCTCAAACTGTTAAACCAGAAGAAGAATTGAACAGCTGCTGTTCAATCATTGTT
>JAIOQY010000177.1 GCA_021108435.1 Candidatus Aegiribacteria sp. | reverse complement strand
ATACTTTCATTCTCCTCGCGGTATACAGGGTGGGAGGGCATATCCCTGTTCCGGGAATTGACGGTGATGCCCTGAATCAGGCTTTCAGCCAGGGCGGCGGACTTATGGGCATGTACGATCTTTTCGTAGGTGGTGCTCTCCGACGCGCTTCTGTGTTTGCACTTGGAATAATGCCGTACATATCCGCATCAATCATTATCCAGCTTCTTACATCGGTTTTTCCATATTTTGAAAGACTGAAAAAAGAAGGTGAAGCCGGACGTCAGAAAATGACGGAAATCACCAGATATGCTACAGTCGTGCTGGCGTTTATCCAGGGACTTGGAATCTCACAGTATCTTATCGGTCTGAACAGCCAGGGAATGATGATAGTA
This sequence comes from Candidatus Aegiribacteria sp., assembly GCA_021108435.1. Classification (NCBI taxonomy): domain Bacteria; kingdom Pseudomonadati; genus Candidatus Aegiribacteria; species Candidatus Aegiribacteria sp. The sequence continues at coordinate 38,410 of JAIOQY010000177.1, read as the reverse complement.
CCGCATCCCGGTATAGGGTTTACGGTACAGACCGTTGTTACGTTGATTACGGGAACAATATTTGTCATGTGGCTTGGTGAACGGATTACCGAGCGTGGAATTGGAAACGGAATCAGCCTTATCATCTTTGCAGGTATAGTCGGAAGGCTTCCCGGGGCGATTGTCTCGATATACCAGGATGTATTCGTTTTAGAGCAAACCGGCTTCATTACCGCGATTTTCCTCGGAGTATTCATGTTTGCGGTTGTTGCATTTGTTGTTCTCATGACGGAAGCACAGAGAAGGATACCTGTTACATATGCTAAACAGGTAAGAGGGAGAAAAGTATATGGCGGTCAGAGTACCCATATACCTCTCAGACTCAACACAGCCGGGGTTATCCCGGTTATCTTCGCACAGGCATTCATGATGTTTCCCAGCAGTATAGCCATGTTCTTCCCCAATTCCGGGGTTGATGTATGGGTCAATGCACATCTGGCACCCGGAAGTGCCGTATATATAACGATATATACCTTATTAATTATCCTGTTCGCGTATGTATATACAGCCATAACTTTCAATCCGCAGGATCTGGCGGACAACATGAAAAAGTATGGCGGGTTCATTCCAGGCCGCAAGCCGGGGAAAAGCACCGCCAAATACATTGAGAAAGTACTTGTAAGAGTTACACTGCCCGGATCGATATTCCTCGCAGCGATAGCTGTCATGCCGATGCTCATGAGCAGACATGCAAATGTGAATTTCATGTTCGGCGGTACAAGCCTTCTGATCGTTGTCGGAGTGGCTCTGGAAACACTGCGCCAGATTGAAACACACCTTCTCATGCGGCACTACGATGGATTTCTCAGCAAGGGTAAGATAAGAGGACGAAGGTAATAATGAGGATCGTCTTCTTCGGACCACCGGGATCTGGAAAGGGAACGCAGGCTGACAGGATGTCGAAACGTTATAACCTGCATCACCTTTCAACAGGTCTTCTGCTCCGTGAAGAGATACAGAAAAATTCCGAACTGGGGAAGCGTATTCGGAAGATAGTAGAATCAGGCCATCTGGTTGATGATGAGATCGTGAACGAGGAAGTATTCAGTAAAGTGAAGGAGTATGACCGATTCCTGCTGGACGGATATCCCCGAAATCTAATTCAGGCGGAGGGTCTTGATGATTATCTTGAAGAAGAGAAAAAACCCCTTTCAGGTGCGATATTTATCACCATACCTGATGCGGAAGTGATTGAAAGACTCTCCGGGAGGCTTACGTGTTCCCGATGCGGTTTTACCGGCAAGCAGCCACTGTATCACCCTGGAGACGATTGCATCAGATGCGGTACTCCACTTGTTGAGCGAAATGATGACAGAACCGAAGTAATCGAGCAAAGGCTTGTCCACTACTATGATCTTACAAAGCATCTGGAGAAGTACTATCATGATCGCCTGTATATTATTGATGGAATGGGAACTGTCGACGAGGTTGCCTTGAGACTGGAAGAGGCTCTGTCTATATGGGAATAATAGCCGGCAGAGATCTCAGAATGATGGAAGAAAGCGGCAGAATCGTCAGAAAAGCTCTTGACGAGATGAAAGCTGTAATCGAGATCGGAGTGAGCACTGCTTCCATCGATTCCGTGGGGAGGGAAGTAATAGAAGCTGAAGGAGCTATCCCTTCTTTCCTGGGATACAATGGATTCCCGGCATGTGTCTGTGTATCCATAAACGATGAAGTGGTTCACGGAATACCTTCCAGAACCAGGATAGTAAAGGATGGCGACCTTGTCAGTATTGACGTGGGAGCATTCAAGAACGGTTTCCACGGAGACGCAGCTGATACTGTTGCTGTAGGACTGCCTTCTCCAATGGCATTGCTTCTTGTAAGAACTGTTTACGAAGCCCGCGATATAGGCATCGAAGCCGCAAGACCAGGAAACACAATCGGAGATGTTGGTTCAACTATTCAGAAGCATGTAGAAGATAAAGGTTTCGGTGTAGTCAGATCCCTTGTGGGGCACGGAATAGGCAGAAAACTTCATGAGCCACCCCAGGTTCCCAATTTCGGAAGAGCGGGCAGGGGAATGAAACTTACTGACGGACTTGCACTTGCAATTGAGCCGATGATTAATATCGGTGGATACAGAGTAAGGACGCTTCACGATAACTGGACGGTTGTTACGGCTGACGGAAGCCTGTCAGCGCATGCGGAACATACGATAATCGTTTCATCAGGAAGCCCGTTAATATTGACGGCATGATGATAATTACCAATAATATGCGTTCCGCGGAAAGCGGGCGGAAGGGAAGGAAATGGCAAAGAAACAGGGCGTAGTAGCTGATGGAACCGTTGTTGAAACGTTACCTAACAGTCAATGTCGCGTCGAGCTGGACAGTCCAGAGGGTCATATTGCCCTGTGCCACGTTTCCGGGAAAATGAGGATGCACTACATTCGAATACTTGTAGGTGACAGGGTAACGGTCGAACTATCTCCATACGATCTGAAACGCGGCCGAATTATTTACAGGTATAAGTGAGGATCGAACAATGAAAGTACGAAGTTCAGTAAAAAAAATATGTGAGTACTGCCGAATTGTGCGAAGGCGTGGAACGATCTATGTGATTTGTTCTCGGGATCCGAAGCATAAGCAGCGGCAGGGATAATAGAATTTCGGTAATTACGGAGGTAACCAGTGGCAAGAATCTCAGGAGTTGATCTTCCTCGCAACAAGCATATTCTTTATGCACTGCCATACATTTTTGGAATCGGTCTGACTTCATCAAAGGAAATACTTGAGAAGACGGGTATTGCCTTTAACGTGAAAACAGACGATTTGACAGAAAATGAAGTTGCAACGCTCAGAAAGGTCATAGACGCCGACTATAAGGTTGAAGGTGCTCTCAGAGCGGAAATAAACATGAATCGGAAAAGGCTGATGGACATACGGTGCTATCGTGGAATAAGACATCGCAAGGGGCTCCCCGTCCGTGGCCAGAGAACTCATACAAATGCCCGCACCCGAAAGGGGCCAAAATTCGGGCACGGTAGAATTCGATAGGAGGCTGGCGTGCCAAAAGGAGCCAAGGTAAAGAGTAAGAAGAAGGTTGTTAAAAAGAAAAAGGCTGTCAGGACTACGGATGTTCACGGTGTCGCCCATATAAAGTCATCATTCAACAATACTCTGATAACAATCACCGATAGAAATGGTAACGTTATCGCATGGGCAAGCGGTGGAACAACAGGAGTAAAAGGTACAAGAAAAGGAACAGCATTTGCTTCAGGGCAAGCTGCGGTACAGGCTTCCGAAAAGGCAATTGAAGCAGGAATTAAGAAAGTGGAGATCTGGGTTCGTGGTCCTGGATCCGGGCGGGAAGCAGCCGTCAGGGCGCTACAATCCACTAATCTGGAAGTTACTGCAATTAAAGATCAAACCAGGATACCGCATAACGGGTGTCGTCCCTCGAAGCGTCGCCGACGCGGATAAGCAGATAATCATGGCCCTCAAAGGGCCTGCAAACACCCGGTGATAGATTCCCCGGGAGGAGGATCAGATGGAATTCAAGAGTCTTTATCTTCCTGATATGATCAGGTGGGAAGAAGAGTCACGAACCGATACTTTCGGCAGACTCGAGATTACGCCTCTGGAACGCGGTTTCGGTCGTACTCTTGGTACCGCTCTGAGACGGGTACTACTGTCTTCGCTTGAAGGATCAGCACCGGTTGCGGTGAGAATAGAGGGTGTTGAGCATGAGTTCTCGACAATTCCCGGTATTCTGCAGGATATTCCTGAAATTATACTTAACATCAAATCTCTCGTTATCAGACTTGAGGGTGAGAAACCAGGGTCACTGAAACTGAAAGCAGGGAAAAAGGGCAAGTATACAGGAAATGATCTCAAGGGAGAAAATTACCTTGAAGTGATGAACAAGGATCAAGAACTGGTGCAGCTCAATAAGAACTGTAAATTATCCATTGAGATAATTGTTGAACGCGGGAGGGGATTCATTCCATCGGATGAATGGAATATCCATGGAAAGGAAGAGGACGCAGGAACCATTCTTCTTGATTCCTGGTTCTGTCCCGTTAAGAGAGTTAATTTTGAAGTTAAGAGTGCCAGGGTGGGCGACAAGACAGATTACGATCATCTTATTATGGATGTATTAACTGATGGAAGTATTTCTCCTGAAGATGCTGTTGATACAGCTTGTGAAATCCTTGTCCACCACCTGCAGATGATTCCCGGAGGGCTCGAACCGGTGGAGAAACCTGTTGCAATCGTTGAGGAAAAGGACAGCAGAGAAGAGATGCTTGCTACTCTGATCGAAGATACCGGTATTCCCACAAGGATTGCCAATGTACTGAAATCCGAAGGAATAAAAACTGTTAGTGATCTGATAGAGAAGACAAGCAAGGAGATACTTGAAATTGGCGGTTTTGGACCATCATCACTTGAGAAGGTAAATGAGGTTCTCAAGAAAATTGGTTTTTCAATAAACGACTGAAATACAGTCATCGAGAGAGCGAGACATGCGACACAGAAAAAAAATACCCAAGCTGGGCCGAAAGCCCGATGCAAGAAAAAGGCTTCTCCGAAATCTTGTAACCTCACTGATAATTGAGGAGCGGATCACAACCAGCATGGGAAAGGCAAAAGCGGCGCGGAGTGCGGTTGAGAAAATTATAACAAAGGGCAGAAACGATTCCGTACACTCAAGAAGACAGGTTGCCGCATCTGTGTATGGCAGCAAGGCTGTTCAGAAGGTATTTAATGTTCTGGGTCCAAGGTATGTTGATCGTAATGGCGGTTACACACGCATGCTCAAGCTTGGACCAAGACATGGTGACGCAGCAGAGGTTTGTATTTTGGAGTTCGTTGACTCGCCGGGTTCTGTTTCTGCTCCAGTCAAGGACAAGAAATAGTAAGACGGTATCAAAGTGAGGAAAATAGCCGTTCTGACAAGCGGGGGTGATTCCCCGGGGATGAACGCATGCATCAGGGCCACGGTAAGAAGAGTTCTTGACCGTGGCCTTATTGTAACTGGCGTGAGAAAAGGTTATGAAGGACTCATTGACGGGGATTTTTTAGAACTTGAATCTCAGGATGTCAGCAATATCATTCAGCGCGGCGGAACCATTCTGCATTCCTCGCGGAGCGAGAGATTTCTGACCCCGGAAGGAAGATCTGCTGCCGCAGCAAATCTCAAAAATGACAGTATCGATGGATTGGTAGTGATAGGCGGGGATGGCAGTTTCAGAGGTGCAGACAGGCTATCGTTCGAGCATGGAATCGCCGTAATTGGTGTTCCGGCAACCATAGATAACGATATCTGGGGAACTGACCTTACAATCGGATTCTGTACGGCTGTCAACACAGCTCTTGAGGCTATCGATAAAGTCCGGGATACAGCTGCAGCACATGACAGACTTTTCATTGTGGAAGTAATGGGAAGATCAGCCGGATTCATAGCCCTGGAGGTCGGAATAGGGTCAGGAGCTGAAGCTGTTCTGATTCCTGAGACTCCAACCGACCTTGATGCGATAATCAGGAAAGTCAGAAACAGAATATCCATGGGCCGAACATCCAACATACTTGTTGTTGCTGAAGGTGATGAGGCCGGAAACGCCTTTGAGATAGCTGCAAAAATAGAGAAAATGTCCAATTTGAAGAGCAGAGTAACCGTTCTTGGTCATGTTCAGCGGGGTGGGTCACCAACTTCGATAGACAGGGTACTTGCATCCAAACTGGGCTGGGCAGCTGTTGATGCGCTGGTTGATGGAGCGGGAACATGCATGGTTGGAGAAATCAGTGGGGAAATAGCCATTAATCCCCTGTCTGATGCATGGATAAAAAAGAAAAAACTCGACCCAATGCTGCTTGAACTTTCAGAAACCCTCTAATGTTGTCTTTGGGGGCCGGGCCTAACATTTAAACATTTCTAATGTGGGGGTTGTATGTCCCCGTGAAGCGATGATGTAAATGTTTAAATGTTAGGCCCGGCCCCAAATTATAGCTTTTCTTTTCTGTCACGTACAAGACATTCAAACGATCTGTCCCATGTTTTTTCAGCTTCTGGAGAGAACATACATCCGGTGAATTCCCCCAATCGTCTGTGATAGGCGATACATTCACGGCATTTACCGTGTCTGGGACACCCGGGGTATGTACAGGCGCATTTTTCCATTTTGCATTCATTCATTGATGTGCTTATGCTCCCTTCTGTCCAGATTACACAATAACTGATTAAAGAGTGCCTGTCACTATTCATTGGAAATGGAATAAGATGATAAAAGGTGTAATATTCGATCTTGATGGAACACTCCTCGATACGCTTGAGGATATTCACAATGTAGTGAACAGAGTCCTTCGGATGAATGATCTTCCGGTGAAAAACATCCCGGAAGTAAAGGCTGCTGTAGGCAGGGGAGTTACAGAGCTTGTACTAAGATTGTTTCCCTCAGGCGAGCTTTCCACTCAGAGGGTGTTTAAAGTTGCTTCCGACATCAGAGAAACCTTTCTTTTGCACGGAACAGTGCTGACAAAACCATACAGAGGTATAGAGGATATGCTTGATACTCTTGCCCGCAGAGGTATCCCTCTGGCTGTTCTTACAAACAAACCTCAGGCATCAGCGGAGAAGGCAGTTTCCGTTTATCTCCCGGATGTTCCTTTCAGGACCGTTCAGGGAGTTACGCCTGGTATGCCCATGAAACCCGAAGCGGAAATAGCTATGAAAGTCATTCTGAAACTTGGATCGGCTCCAGGAGAAACTCTTATGGTGGGAGACAGTGATGTTGATATGGATACAGCTAAAAATGCTGACTTGATCGCTGTCGGCGTATCCTGGGGATTCAGATCTGTCGAACTGCTGCTTGAGCATGGAGCGGATGTGATTGTAAACGATCCAATGGAGATTTGCGATTTAATATTCCGGTCCGACAACAACCTGAATTGATGCTGGAAGGGATTTCAGTATCACAACCGCGTTATCCGGGATGCCCCCGATAGATTCACCATCCAGTTCGACTACGAGCTTCCCTTGAGCCTTGAGTTTGAATTCGTTTCCGCTCCATGATGAAACCGAAGGATTGTCCAGAAGAGTTCCCCTGTAGATCATTGGCATACTGCGAATCAGGTTGGTTCTTGAGATCGGTCTGACAACTGCCGTATCAAGTTTCCCATCATCGGGAACTGAGGAAGGAGACAACATCATTCCTCCGCCGACGAAAGGACATACACCCGCCGTGATGCTAAGATATTTTCCGGTAAACACATTTCGTTCATCCATTGTCAGTGTTCCCTCCCATGAGGGCATTTCAATCAGAGAGAATACAAGGGCTGCAAGGTACCCCAATCTTCCAATGGACCTTTTCTGCCTGATCCGAATTGATTTATCGAGAACATGCGCGTCAAGACCGATTCCCGCGGAGTTGATGAATACCTGATCAGCCAGTGAGGTTGGATTCGATTCTATGGAGCATGAGCCGGTATCCATTACAGCGGTCCTGCCACTTTCAATACCCCTGATTGTCTTCTCGATTGATTCGGTTCTAAGTGTTTTAACCCAGTCGTTTCCATTGCCTGCCGGAAACACCGCAAGCGGAAGAGAATTTGAGCTTCTTATAAGACCGGATGCCGCATAACTTGCTGTTCCATCTCCGCCGAGAACCGCTACACCGGACCAGTGATCCGACTGTGCGGCTGATGCCAGTTCTACAACATGTTCAGCATTCTCACTGAAGACGACTTGGTTCGTGATGGAAATATCTGAAAGAAGCCTGGAAGTTCTTTCAGCCAGAGAAGGGGAAACGCCTTTGCCGGCTTCCGGGTTGACCAGAATGAGCCATGGCCTGTTCCCGAAAGCCGACTTAGCGCTGATACTGTCAGAAGCCGATATAGGATCCGACCTTCAGGAACGGTCCCGAGAAATCAAGCGTGAAACCCTCTGCCTCGCTGTCATCGAGTTCAATACTGCTGTACCTGTAACCAGCTTCAAAACCTAATAGCAGCGGTACACATCCGATCTTGTAGGAGGATTCCTGGTCCAGCCTGATGGAGGCCACTATGCCTAGACTGCTTCCGCTGCCTGATGTGAAAGTATTGGGCGAATTCAGCTTCCGTTTTGCCCAGGTATATACAGGACCTGCGCCTATGGAGATGGAGTAATTATTACTCCTGTTCAGCATATAGTAAGCCTGAGCCTCGATGGAAACAGCCTCGTCATCGAGGCCTATCACATCATCCTGAGAAGAAAAGAGCAGGCCTATTCCAAATGTAAATATGCCGATCATCAGTCTCTCGTAGGGATTGTAGTCTTCCTCATAGGTGCCATGAAGATTGGATATGCTGAGCCCTCCCCTTATTCTGAAACGCTCGTTCACATCACCAAGCAATTCCAGGGAACCGGTCAGGGCAACGCTTCCAAGTTCGAAATCTACCCCCGCATCGTTAGCAAACTGAGCGAAGTCCTTCTCATCCTGCATGGAGGGCCAGGACATGCCGAAGCAGGGTCCTATCCTGATTCTGTGTGACGGGGAACCGCTGCTGTCCGGTGCCGGTTGAGCTATTAGCATTGCGATACACAGTAACGCTGTCATCGGTACACCTCGTACATTTCGGTAGCTATGACATTGTCATCGAGCAGGATCCTGATGAAGTAAAGACCATCGGGAACCCTCTGTCCATCCTCGTCCTGCAGATTCCATCCTGCAGAGTGATCCCCTGATGTCTGGGTTGAATTGGAAATGATAGTCCTGACATTGTTCATGTAGCAGTTGAGGGCGAAAATATCCACAACGCCCTCCTGCGGAAGGTTGTACGAGAAGGAAATGTTGCTGGTTGCCTCGGTGAAAGGGTATGTGGTGCTGTCGGTACATCCTGCTATGATCAGCAGGATTGCAGCCAACAGGCACGTTAAGTACTTTTTCATGATACCTCCTATCCAAATGATATATTTGAATCACTTGATTATATTAACAGACAAGGGAGGTACGCAATGCTATCCAGTGCCCGGTGGATCAGAAGTAATTTCAGGATGGATACTGAATTAGGTGACACATCGCTTAATGAAGCCGGAGAGAAACCTGATGATTGCGTATACAGCCCAATAAGCAGTATCAATCGGATTGTGGTTCATCACTCGGCTACAGCAACAGGTTCTGCAAGGGTATTCAGGGCATTCCACAGAGCTGTTAATGGATGGGTAGATATCGGGTATCATTTCGTGATAGGGAACGGCACTATGTCAGAAGATGGCGAAGTGGAAGAAGGAAGGCCTCAGTGGGCGGTTGGCGCGCATGCCAGGGAACATAACGCGGATACAATTGGAATCTGTCTTGTGGGTAATTTCAGTGATACTTATCCAACAGAAGATCAGATGAAATCCCTGGGGAAGCTTCTGAAAAGCCTGCTTTCGGAGTACGATCTTTCTTCGTCCAGTATCATTCTGCACCGGGACCTGTCCGGATGTAAAACCGTGTGCCCGGGAGAGAACCTCACGAGAAAGATGATAGTCAACTCCATTTCCTATCCGTAAATGCTTTCAGGACTTGTCAGTTTCCCTCTTGTTTTGTATATCTGCGTACTCTGGAAAGGATACATGAAATGATTACAGTGCTGACAATGATGCATTTTATAATTTGTATACTGCTTGTGGCAGTTGTGCTGCTTCAGAAATCCAAGGGTGATGGTCTTTCCGGCGCATTTGGCGGCGGAGGTGCTCTGACTGCATCCTTCGGCAACCGTGGCGCTGCGACTATGCTCTCCAAGGCTACATCAATACTCGCCGTACTGTTCATGGTTACTTCATTTTTACTTGCGATTTTCTAGCACGTAACAAATACAGAACCGGGGTGGTGGAATTGGCAGACACGCTAGGTTAAGGACCTAGTGGGCAATTGCCTGTACGGGTTCAAGTCCCGTCCCCGGTACCAATATGAGAAGACCGCTGAATTCATGCAGCGGTCTTCTCTCATAGTATCAGCATTAACCTGACATGTTGTGTGAGTTGAATCCACCATCGATCTTGACTAGAATCACGAATTAGAGCATAGTATGTCCAACAATAGTGGACATAGATGTATGTTATTAGAGGAGACAATGATCGATTTTATCACCGCTCTTCGAAGTAAGGTAACTGGTGAAGTTTTTGATTTCCAGGTTCTCATGGATGTTCTTAGCATCTATCGTAAGCCCAGGGATGTTGTTACCAGGCTACTTTCCGATGGGATCATAATACGGATCAAAAAGGGGCTCTATTGCTTTGGAGATGCCCTTCGACGAAGGCCTGTCAGCCGAGAGTACGTCGCTAATCTGATTTACGGACCATCATATGTCAGCCTTGAATATGCCATGCAGTACCATGGCCTGATTCCCGAACAAGTCCACACAGTAACCTCTGTAACCAGCAAGCGATCCAGAGGATTCAATACACCTCTGGGTGTGTTCTCCTATAGAATGCTTAGTAAAGACCGCTATGCTGTAGGGCAAATACTGGATTCAACGGAGGAAACGGCTTTCCTGATTGCTACTCCGGAAAAGGCTCTGATCGATAAGGTTTGGACGGATAGCAGATTTGATGGTACTCGGATATCGGAATTCAGAGAGTATCTTATGGATGATTTACGAATTGAGATGGAAACACTAGGAAAACTGGACAGAAATCTCATGCGTGAAATCTGCGATGTGTATGGCTCAGCCAAGATACGGAATCTCATGATTTATCTGAAGAGAATCTGGAGCGTTAATAATGCATGAAGCGATTCGTTCCATGATGGACGGTTACAGATGTGCAACTTTTGCCGATTACAATAATGCCCTTCGCGACATATTCCAGCGATTAGCGTTATTGGGACTCTGGCGAAGCAAATTTTTTGAGCATGCAGCATTCTATGGTGGTACTGCCTTGAGAATGCTACATGGGCTTGATAGATTCTCTGAAGATCTGGATTTTTCTCTGCTCAGCTCCTGTCAATCCTTCTCGATGGAGGCTTATGGAGAAGCTCTACGCAAGGAGATCAATAGCTTCGGATTCGAGGTGGAGTTTGAAAGTTCAAAGAGCTCAAGAGCGGGACAGATTGAGTCCGCCTTCCTGAAGACCAATACCTACAAGCAGTTAATAGCCATAGACGCGGGTATGGAATTACTAAGTGGTTTTCGCTCCGGAAAGTTACTGAAAATCAAACTGGAAGTGGATATCGACCCTCCAGGAGGATTCGAGACTGGTACGCAGTACATTCTTCAACCAATCCCCTTCCCGGTTCGCGCATATAACCTTCCCGATCTGTTCGCAGGGAAGCTGCATGCGGTTCTCTGCAGGAAGTGGCGGACACGAGTGAAAGGCCGTGACTGGTATGATATGGTCTGGTTTGCTGGTCATCATCCAGAGGTCAACGTCAGCCATCTCGAGATCAGAATGAAGCAATCAGGTGACTACTCTGAAGGGGATAAGCTGACAATATCGAAACTCCGAGATCTTCTTTCAGAAGCAATTGATGAGTTGAACATAGATCTGGCTCGACAGGACATATCACGTTTCATAAGAGACCCCAGAGCGCTGGATGTCTGGTCGAAGGATTTCTTTCAGCATGTGATAAAACGCATCAAATCGATTTAGTCGGCGTGTTGCGGAATCTGAACGATATGTTCTGCCAAAGAGGTTTGATGAAGAGACCATGCCTGAATTGAACTCGGAAGACATAGACTTCCGAGCAGCTTCCGAGATGTTTAAACCTATGCGCAAACCCAGCAGGAAGGATCTGCTGAACCTCAATCTTATGATTTTTTTATCAGGAGAATACAGTCCCGAGATACATCTTCTGCTACGTTACCATAACCTGCATGGTCTATCTTCTTCATTGTCGTACACCGAGCCTGCTGAAGAAACGCTCCAATTCCGAGAAAAAGGTTTCAGGATCATCTTCATAAGTGTCATGTCCTGCATGTTCAAGTATGATCATTTCAGCATTCGGATGCTGGGATTGTATCACTCCCGGTTTGTCGGTATTCCAGGTAAGATCCCATTCCCCTTCAATAATGAGCGTGGGAATCCGGAAATTCTGAAAAGCTCCTTCAAGATCAAGGTCATGCATGCTCCTGCACAGCTGGGATCTGAAATCCGGGTCATGAACCCACTCGTAACGAGCAATTTCAGCAATCCGTTCCTCGGAAGGGCGATAATAACTCTGCCGTTTCCAATCTCCATTCAGAAACCGGTTATACAACAGCTGCTCCATCGACAGGTCAGACATTCTATTGATCTCTTGCAGGCGTGCTATTTCTTCTTCACAGATGAAGTCATATTGGCGAGTAGGTTCCAGTTCTATGTTGAGACTGGTTGCTGTACCTACAAGTACAAGTCCGGCGAGATTATCCGGATATGTAATCGCATACTCCTGTGCCAGTATTCCACCATACGAGTGACCAAGTACCACCCATTCGTCCAGATCCAGAGCCATTCGAAGGTTCTCAAGATCATTGACCGCCTGTTCGATAGTATATCCCTTTCCAGGTTCGTAGTCAGAAAGACCGCAACCGCGCTGATCGTAATAGATCACCTTGGCAAATTCAGCAGCTCTGGAGAAATGGGGATGAAAATAATGATGGGTTCCACCCGGTCCGCCATGAAGCAACACTAAAGGAATGCCTTCACCCTCTGTTTCGACATATAGCCGCGCATTGCCGATATTGATTTTTTCCCCTTCAAAACCGAGTCTATCGCACCACCGCAACACATCTGGCACGTCATAAACGATTTCATCATGGATGGTTACAATCTCGTCAAGAACCGTTTCGCGCTGGATTGAACTGTCACTGCATGAGGAGAGTAACAGAAAAACCACCAGAGAAAATCTAATCATTGGCTTCATTGCTTTGTTTCTTATTGATATTGTGTGATTACATTTTTACAACTGTTATCATTATTTGTCGAAGAATGCTATCTCTATTTATACTGGTTTATGAATTTCATCGGTATTCCTGGTTTTCAACCTGCGAGATCACTTATAACTGCCCGATAAGTGAATGGAAATTGCATATCCAGGAGATTTCATTCGAGCCCTTCTTCTAACAGGTTCTCTGTCAAAAGGAGGACTGGTTGCATTCTTAATATTACGCTCTTTTGGAACAGATAGGTATCTTTGTATGTATATACTGTATGTATTCATTTCAAAAGAGGAGCCTGAATGACGCGAAAGACCGTTCAGACAGCTGACTCTCCCCTCCCTGTCGGACCTTACAGCCAGGCTGTGATTTCAAAGGGATTCATATTCACAGCGGGACAGACGGAAAACTGGAAGAGGGTATTGAAGCTCAGACTGTTCAGGCATTAAATAATATTGAAGCGATTCTGCTTGATGCCGGCTCAAACATGGACAGCGTCGTGAAGATTAATTTATATCTTTCAGACATATCGGATTCAGCAATTGTAAATGATATATATTCCAGGAGATTTATGGTACCCTTTCCCGCGAGGTCTGCTGTCGCGGTTTCGAATCTGCCATTGGGTGCTCTTATTGAAATTGAAGCCGTTGCAGCGCTGAAGGAGGAACAGTATTGATAGGGCAAGTTATTGAGATAGTCCGTCAGGCTGATATTGTCACAAAACTCATTCTTGTGATTATTGCTGTCCTTTCGGTTGGTTCATGGGCTGTTGCAATAGCGAAGATTCGGGAATTCAGAGCAATTCTCAGTTCATCGAAGATCTTTATGGATGCACTGAGAACAACAGGCAGACCGCCTGGCGGGGAATTCTGGAACAGAAGTAGTGAAATAGGACCGCTTGCGCGAATGTACGCTGAGGCAGGCCGTTTTCTTCAGAGAAGAACCGATAGAGGTATTACAGAACCCCTTTCTATCGAGGAAGCATCCAGCCTGTCCAGTGCTCTTGAGCGGGAGGCAGGAGAGGATCTTGCCCAGCGCGAACGGAATATCGGACTGCTTGCGACTGTAACAAGTGTAGCTCCTCTGCTTGGATTGCTTGGTACGGTATGGGGGGTTTTGTCGAGTTTCATAGGAATGAGGGAACTTGGCGTTGCTGATCTCAGCGCAGTGGGAGCCGGTATCGCGGCAGCGTTGACCACAACTGTTGCAGGGCTGATGGCCGCGATTCCCGCGAATATCTTCCACAACTTCGTTGTCGGCAGGATCAATTCATTAGCCGGAGATATGGATCGGTTCCTTTCTGAACTTGTGGACGTCTGTAGAAGAGGCAGTCTTGAATGATACGAACCAGGTATAAGCAGTTCTCCGCAATTAATGTTACGAATCTGGTGGATGTCACCCTTGTTCTACTGGTGATCTTCATGCTGACATCTCCGGTGATGCAGCGAAGTGCGGATGTTACTCCCCCTTCTTCGAACACTGGAAGGGTTCTGAGCAGCCTTGATCCCAACGAATCACTGGTTCTCGAAATCGACGCATATGGCAACCTGGCCATTTCCGGCGAGCAGGTTCTGCTGGAGGATCTTTCGGATATTGCTGAAGCAGCTCACAATTCCGGCCGTTCCGAAGCCTTTGTCAGGGCGGACAGGGATGTGAGATACGAGGTAGTTGCGAACGCCCTGACCGAACTTGGCAGCGGTGGTTATCTCAATGTGGGGCTTATCCAGGAATCGAGATTGGAAGCGGATGAAATTCACTGATTCCAGACAAGGAGAACGGAACAGTTACTCCCTCCAGCGTCGAGATGTCATCTTTGTCATAGCAGGACATGTACTTCTTCTAGTGGTTGGACTGATTACTTCTTCGAGCAGCGTAATGGTACTTCCCGGCGGAGGTGATGCCATTATGGTAAACATGGTCACGCTGACTTCGAATGAAATTACATCTTCACCTCCGGATATAGTGCATCCTGCTGAAAACCCGGCTGAAATCGCGATAGAGGTATCGGTACCCGAAGTTACAGAAGAGCAGATAATTGATCCGCAGGAGACAGAAGACCAGGCTTCTGATCAAGTGGAAGAAGTTGTTGAAGAACAGCCACTGGATGAGGCCCACGAGGAGTTAGAGGCTCAGGATTCCGTTGAAGCATCAGAATTCGTATCTGTCAGCGGGGAAGGGGCAGCCGGTTCGGGAGCTCCAGGCCCCGGAACTTACGAGTCAAGAGTTTTCAATGCAGTAAGAAGAGGATACAGAACATCTGTGGAACCTGAAAGATCATATCGGGTAATTCTAATAATCAATCCGGATGGTACATCTGAGATTGAGGTTGTCAGGAAGAGTGGGACATCAGCGTTTGACAGAGCTGTGGAAAGCGCGCTGTCAAGAGCGCAGATTCCACCGATGCCGCCGGGAAGAAATACCCCGGCAATCATTAATATTGAATTTCTTGGACCGGAGTGAACAGATGAGGACTTCGGGCATGCTAATGTCCTTATTGATCTGCATGGGAACCGTACTGGCAGATAATTTTATTCCCATGACACCTGTAGGCGCTGAATGTATTCCTGTTTCCGTCAATGTAAGCGGTGACAGAGATATTGCAGACATAGCGAGAGAACAGCTGCAGGAGGATATCGATTTTTCCGGTCTCCTTATAACTAAGGATGATGGTTACGCCGAAGTAACGGTTGAGGTCAGGAACACCACCGATGGAATTGAACTCAGGGCAGAAGTCTTTTCGGGCGGGGAACCGCTTCTGGCCAGGAATTACTCGGGATATACAATCTATTCGCTTGTACATGCATTTGCTGATGATCTTGTATATGACCTTACAGGCGAAAACGGAATCGCTTCCACATGGATTTCCTATATAACCAGAACCGGGTCAAGTTACGCTCTGACGGTCAAATCAATGGATCCCAGATCAGAAATACATGTCATGACGGATGATGAAGTTATTACAACTCCGGCATGGTCACCCGATGGCGACAGAATTGCGTTTACATCCTTTCAGTCCGGTAATGGCGATCTGTGGTGTTACAGTTTTTCGGATGCTTCGGCAAGGAGTATTCTTTCAAGCCCGGGACTCAACTCCTCACCCGCCTGGAGTTCCGATGGTGAGTCGATTGCGCTTACACTTTCCCGGGGCGGGAATGTGGATATATACGTGTTTGATCCTGTGTCCTGCGAGACAAATCGTCTCACTCTCAGGGGATCCATTGAAACCTCAGCGAGTTTTTCGCCCAACGGAAGGCAGGTTGTTTTTACCAGTGACAGAATTGGATATCCACAGCTCTATATCATGGACAGTTCAGGCGGAACGGCTATGAGAGCAACTCGATCCCACTCGTACTGTGACAGTCCATCATGGTCGCCAGATGGGGATAGAATAGCCTATACCGCCAGGGTCGGGAACAATTTTCACATATTCGTCATGGACGCTGACGGTTCCAACATCCGTCAGGTTACATTCGAAGGATCTCTTAACGAAGATCCTGTTTGGGGGCCTACCGGAAGGCATATCGCCTTCAGCAGCGATATGGACGGGCAGCGTGCTGTTTTCGTGCTGGAACTTAACGGGCTTACAGTGAGAAAGCTTTCCTTGAGCGGTGAGAGTTACTGTCCGACATGGTCACCGCTTGGATTCAAATAATTTCGATCATTTCTCCATGAAAGGAAGGATGATTATGATGAGAGTTCGATTGACATCGACTCTGGCAGTATCAGTCATGCTTGTGCTTGCAATGTCCATCTCAGGCTGCAGACCGGATGACACTATTCCGGACGGAGATGACACAACCACTGTTATTGTAGAGGAATTCGCGGATACCCTTACGGGAGTATGGGAAACAGATACACTGTCCTCCGGAATGGATATGCTTCTTGTTTACCAGGAGCATCTGAACGATATCTTTTTTAACTACGACAGTGATGAACTGTCACCTGAAGCTCTTGATATTCTGATGCAGAACTCGTCCTATATGCTGGAAACACCGGGATTCAGAATCCTTATCGAAGGTCACTGCGACGAAAGAGGTACAATTGATTACAACCTTGCTCTTGGAGAGAACAGGGCTCTTTCCGTCTATAACTATCTCGCTAATTACGGTGTAGCTTCCACCCGGCTTCAGTTTGTAAGTTACGGCAAGGAACGTCCCTTTGATCCGGCTCATACAGAACAGGCCTGGTCATTGAACAGAAGAGCTCACTTCAGAGTTCTTCCGGGAAACTGATATGATTCGAGGAATTATCACTGCGGTTTTTCTGTCACTTACATTTACAGGATGTTTTGGTGTCTGGGTTCACACTCCGAAGGAGATCGCTGACATTGAAGCCGGGCAGCTTTCGATGCGGAATGAGATTGATTCACTGACCCTTGCTATGAAAGAGAACGAGAGTCTTCTGAGAGGGCTTCAGGCACAATCAGGTTCCAGAAGTTCCTCTGAGATTGAGAGGCTTACAGCCATTGCTGATGAACTTTCTCTTGCATTGATCAGACTTGGCAATACCAGCGGAATCACTGAACAGGATACTGTCTCCGGACCCGACGCCAGACTTCTCTACGAGGAGGCTTACAGGCAGTTCCAGCAGGGGAGTTTCGAGATATCAGCACATGGGTTCATGGAACTTCACGAGAAATACCCGACCTCTTCTCTTGCTGATGATGCTTTGTATTACATGGCTATCTGCTGGGAAGCAGCCGGACAGTCGCATCGCGCCATAGAGGATCTGGTTGCCCTGTATTACATGTATCCAGGTTCCGAATGGGCTGCAGGAGCTATATTCAGGGCAGCTGATATCTACGGTGCTCACAGCGCTCCTTTTGAGAGAGACCGTCTCTTTGATCTGCTGCTCAACAGGTATCCAGAGAGTGATGAGGCTGCGCTTGTCAGGGAACAGTACCGCTCTGAACAGGATTAACGATAACCTGAGTGCGTATTCCACCCGGATCGCGAGGAAAAGGTTTCCAAAACGGAATTATGATCTTTGACGGAAATGTTTTATCCGTGCATATTTGGCGGTTGCACATTTACTGATCATTGACTGCGAGAGTGGCGGAATTGGCAGACGCGCCAGATTTAGGATCTGGTAAGTTAGACTTGTGGGGGTTCAAGTCCCCCCTCTCGCACCATTTCAAAGGGAAGAACAACTGATGTATGACATTGTGAAGTCAGAAGAGAACAGAAGAACCGTATGTTTTACGGAATCATCCGACAGGATATCATCGCATTTCCGTGATATTCGCAAGCAGATTACAAAGGATCTTGAAATACCGGGGTTCAGACCCGGGAAAGTACCCAGGTCGATTATTGAAAAGCAGTATGGAAATATTATAAAGGCGGAAGTCGCTGATATCGTCAGGCGGGAACTCACTTCAGCAATGCTCGAAGAGGAAGACTGGATACTTGATGATAATGATCCTGAGGGAAAGATAGAACTTCCCGCGGAGGAGAAAGCGTACTCTTTCGAAATGACTTTTTCACTCTATGAAACCCCTGAACCCGAAG
Organism: Candidatus Aegiribacteria sp.; assembly: GCA_021108435.1. NCBI lineage: Bacteria > Pseudomonadati > Candidatus Aegiribacteria > Candidatus Aegiribacteria sp. Next base: position 20,043 of record JAIOQY010000177.1, on the reverse strand, counting down.
GGCTCGACGGTATTAAAATAGAACTGCCTTCTCTCGATATTGAAACTGCGGTAGAAGATACGATAGATTCGTTCCGCGAGAAAATGGTCAGCTTTGAAACAGTTGACAGGCAGTCTGAAGAAGGTGACCTTGTGCTGCTTGAAGCGGTGCCGGACGGAGATTCGGGAGAACCGCAGGAGTTCAGTATTAGAATCGGAGAATCACAGATTGGAACAGGTTTTGATGAACTGGTTCTGGGAGCTGCGGCAGGCACACAGTTCCTGGCCAGGATGGATAATGATACAGAGGAAAACCTGCATCCTGTTCATAGATTCAGGATAATGGATATCAGACATCCTGTTCTCCCCGAGCTTAACGACGAATTTGCAAAGAAAGCAGCTGACGTTGACAGTGTGGAAGATCTCCGGAAAAAAGTAGAGGAAAGCGTCAGAAACCGCTACGAGCAGGAGATAGTTTTTCTTAAAGAAAGAGAAGCCATTGACAGTCTTCTGGAAAGCAACCCGTTCGACCCGCCTGTATACATGGTTGATAACCTTACACAGGACTACCTTAAAAGGCTTGGGGAAGAAGAACCAGGCAAGGAAACCATAGAGGCGACAAAAGAACTGGCTTTGAAAAAGGTTCGGGAATTCCTTGTGCTCAGAGCTGTTGCTTTGAAGGAAAATATCGAAATTACTGAAGAGGACATTAATACTGAAAAGAACTCCGAAGAGTCGGCTGCATCCGTTCTGGACAGACTCAGAAACAGAAAAGCTGTGGAACTTATCCTTGATCGTGCTGATATCATTGATAAGAAGCCCCGAAAGGGAAAAGACAAGAATACATCCGGGGAAGAACCGGACTCATCCTGGCACTGGATAAGTGTTGAAGATAACGGAGCAGAACCGAATAAGGAAATATCCAGGGAAGAGGAGCAATCCTGATGCCATCTATCATACCGTTTGTTGTAGAGCGAGAAGGAAACAGGGAAAGATCCTACGATATTTATTCACGCCTTCTGAAGGAGCGGATCATATTTGTAGGTGATACCATGACCGGTCAGACCGCCAGCCTGATTGTCGCCCAGTTGTTGTTTCTTGAAGGAGAGGATTCCAAAAAGGACATCAACATGTATATCAGCAGCCCTGGAGGCATGGTTTCATCAGGGCTTGCGATTTACGATACAATGCAGTTCATCAAACCACCGATAGCTACATTCTGTATGGGTACCGCCGCAAGTATGGCAGCAGTCCTTCTGGCTGCGGGCGCGAAGGGTAAACGGAACATTCTTCCTCATGCAAGAGTGATGATTCATCAGCCAATGGGAGGAGCCCAGGGCCAGGCCACAGATATAGAGATACAGGCCAGGGAGATTACTAAATCAAAGGAAACACTGAATACTATTCTTGCTGAGCATACAGGGCAGTCGCTTGAAAGAATAACAACCGATACGGACAGGAATTTCTGGATGGATGCACAGGAAGCGGTTGATTACGGTGTAGTAGATAACATGCTTTTATCCAGGACTTGATGGGAAATATTATGGGTAAGGAAAAAAAGTGTTCATTCTGTGGAAGATCAATTGCTGAGGTTAACCAGCTGATACAAGGTCCCGGCGTTCATATCTGCGATGAGTGTATAAGGTACTGCAACGAGCTGGTTGAGATTGAAAAGGACATCAAGCCTGATGTTCCGGAACTCGTAAAGGAGATTCTGCCTGTTCCTTCCGAGATAAAGGCGCAGCTGGATGAATATGTGGTCGGTCAGGAGCAGGCCAAAAAGGTTCTTTCGGTTGCCGTTTACAACCATTACAAAAGATTGCGATCCAGAAACAATTCCGGGGATGTTGAACTCGAGAAAAGCAATATTCTCCTGATGGGACCCACAGGCGTCGGAAAGACGCTTCTGGCGCAGACTCTGGCCAGAATACTGGATGTTCCTTTTGCAATAGCGGATGCGACCACACTTACAGAAGCGGGGTATGTCGGAGAGGATGTCGAGAATATCCTGCTCAGACTGCTTCAGGTTACTGATATGGATGTTCTTGCCGCGCAACAGGGTATCATCTATATAGACGAACTTGACAAGATTTCGAGAAAGTCTGAGAATCCGTCTATTACAAGGGATGTTTCCGGTGAGGGAGTACAGCAGGCTCTTCTGAAGATCATCGAAGGAACTGTTGCAAGCGTACCTCCTCAGGGTGGCAGAAAACACCCTTATCAGGATAATATTCTCGTAGATACCAGCAATATCCTCTTCATCTGCGGAGGTGCATTCAATGACCTGGATAAGATCATAGAGAAACGTCTTAAAAAAAGCTCAATGGGATTTAGTGCAACCGTCAACTCAGTTGCTGACAGTGACACCAATATTATGGCTAACGTTCAACCGCATGATCTGGTCAGATATGGTCTGGTTCCCGAACTTGTCGGCAGACTGCCCGTTCATGTGGCACTTGATGATCTGGATATTGATGATCTTGTCAATGTTCTTACAAAGCCCAGAAATGCCCTTGTACGACAGTACGAATACCTTTTCGAACTCGAGGATGTAAAACTTGAATTTACAAAAAGTGCCCTTAAAGAGGTTGCGCAGACAGCGAAGAAGATTGGCACCGGAGCCAGAGGATTACGTTCCGTAATCGAGAATGTACTTCTGGAACCCATGTACTATCTGCCTGATCTTGATGATGTGAGTAAACTCGTGGTTTCTCCTGCCGTGATCAGAGGAGAATCAGAACCGAGGATTGTCAGATCCCGGAAAAAGAAGGAAACCGGAAAAGCCGGCTGAAACGACTTTATTAAGTAATGTCTTCACTAAATGTTAAATTTCTTCGAAGTTGTCCCGGTTCCGGGAGTCTTCCCCATGACGGGTTGCCTGAAGTATCTTTTGCAGGCCGATCCAATGTGGGTAAATCATCACTTCTTAACAGACTGAACGGGGGCACATCAGTAGCCCGGACAAGTTCCAGACCCGGTTGCACACAGTTTCTCAATCTTTACTCAGTTTCCGGCAGTTACTACATTGTAGATCTTCCTGGATATGGATATGCTCGGGCGCCATCAAAGAATCGCGAAGAGTGGGCCGGTTGGATCATGACCTATCTGATGGAAAGATTGCCGCTGCGGGGAGTTGTCCTTCTGGTCGATGCAAGGCATCCGTGTCTCCCTATTGATATGGAAATGGTTGAATTCCTGAAGAACCGGGGGAGACCATATGTGATTGCGCTTACTAAATCGGATAAACTGAAAAAAGGAAAACTTGCTTCAGCAGTCAGAAAAGCTCAGGATATGGGGCCGGTAATTCCAGTGTCATCAATTACGGGATCCGGGATAAAGGAATTGAAAAAATGGCTTTTCCAGGCTGTCTCATAATGAAAGGATTATCATGCCAGCGACCATATTAACAGGGTTGCAATGGGGAGATGAAGGCAAGGGAAAAATGGTTGATCACCTTTCGGGAACCGCTGATGCAGTTGCGAGGTTTTCAGGAGGTGCGAACGCGGGGCATACCGTTGAAACAGGAGGGCGAAGGATTGCTCTCCACCAGCTTCCGAGCGGACTGATTCACCCTGATCCCCTTGGAATCATCGGTGCGGGCTGTGTACTGGACCCAGCAGCACTGATGGATGAAATCAAGACACTGGAAACAAATGGAATCTCAATCACGGACAGGCTTTCCATTTCAGGAAAAGTACATCTTGTACATCCCGCAGGTAAATATTTCGAGAGAAAAAATGAGGATGAAAGAGGTGTTTCAGCAATAGGAACTACATATAGAGGAATCGGCCCGACCTATGTCCGGAAATTCATGCGGGAAGGTATCCGGCTGGAGGATGCTGCGATGCCGGACATATTCCTGGAGAAATCTGCGCTGATAACCGAAGATTGCCTGAAAACACTTGATCTATCTGAAGATGAGATCAGATCTCTCAACAGTGAAGTGGAAATTTTCAACAGTATATCTCTGAAGCTTGTTGAATATGCTGAGGATGTATCTCTTCTCCTGGCAAGAATACTGGACAACGATGGTTCCGTTATCGCTGAAGGAGCACAGGGAACTCTTCTTGATCCTGATCATGGCACATACCCCTTTGTTACATGCGGTTCGTGTGTAGCGGGAGCGGCATGCACCAGTCTCGGGATAGGACCGGTAAGGATTGATGAAGTTGTCGGAGTCATGAAAGCCTATTCCACCAGGGTGGGGAACGGACCGTTTCCCACTGAGCTTACCTGTGCGCTCGGTGAACGAATAAGAGAGCAGGGAAACGAATATGGCGCAACTACAGGAAGACCCAGAAGATGCGGGTGGTTTGATGCCGTTCTGACGAATTACACGGCCAGGATAAATGGATGCACCTGGACTGCTCTAACACTTCTGGATGTGCTGAGCGGTATACCGGAACTGAAAGTCTGCAAGAAGTACGTGCTTGACCCGGAAACAGATCTTACACTGTTCGAAACCGGGGCAAGACTGGGGAATCATACCCCTGTTTACGAAACTCTGCCCGGATGGGAAGAAAACATTTCCGGAGAACGGGACTGGGAAGCTCTGCCTGAAAATGCGAAACAGTACGTGCTGCTCATTGAGCAGCTTATCGGAGTACCCATCAAAGCAATTTCCACAGGACCCGCCAGGGAGGATCTGATCTGGAGAATGTAGGTTTTTTCGATACACACTGTCATCTCTGCGATGAGCGATACAATGATGATCTTGAGCGTGTTCTTTCAAATGCAGACAGGCTCAATGTTACCAGGATAATGGTTCCCGGAATATCACCGGCAAGCAGCCGGAAGGCTGCGGAATTAGCATCGGAATATCAGGGGATATTTGCTGCTGCAGGAATCCATCCGAATGATGCAGATATCGATTCTGCGGATATGTTCACTGACATTACAAGAACAGTGCTATACCCCGGAGTTCTAGCTGTGGGAGAAACAGGACTGGACTTTTTTCATAAGAGAGTTTCCCCTTCGCTCCAGATTGAGCTTTTCGAGAAACATATTCATCTGGCGGAGATTTTCGGATTGACACTGATAGTGCATTCCAGAGATGCCGAAGAAACTGTCCTGGATGTTCTGGGCGAGAATCCCGGAGTACCGGTAATAATGCATTGTTATACCGGACCGGATAAGGTTGCTCAAGAGGCAGCTGATAGAGGTTTTTTTATCGGGTTCGCAGGACCGCTCACATACAGGAGGAATGATAGACTCAGAAGATTGGCTGAATCACTGCCGAAAGAACAGGTTCTTGTTGAAACAGATGCTCCTTACCTGGCGCCTGAGCCTGTTCGTGGGGAAAGAAACGAACCCTGCTATGTTATACACACAGCCGGGGTTCTGGCAGATTTGTGGAATATGGACATGCTTGCTGCTTCGAAGATACTTCTTGAAAATTCGCTTCGTGCTTTTCAGCTCGCGCCTGTGTCCAGAACGGATCTTGTATACATGCTCTATAACAGAATATACATGAATATCACAGGCAGATGTACAAATCATTGCCGTTTCTGCGTTAGAGACAGAACCGACGGCATAGGCGGGTACTATCTGAAGCACCATGAAGAGCCTTCTGACAAGAGACTCATGGATATTATCGGCACGCTTCAGCCGGTATGGGCTGAAGAAATCGTTTTTTGCGGATACGGCGAGCCAACCATGAGACCGGAGCTTCTGCTTACTCTCGCGAAAACAGCCTCGGAAAAAGGTTTCTCCGTTCGGCTCAATACGAATGGTCTCTGTCTTGAGAGGTTGTCTCCTGAAGAAACGCTCAGGCTTCTCGAACCTTTTAATGATGTCAGCGTGAGCCTCAACGCGTCTGATATGGAAGAGTACAACGCTGTATGTGTTCCGGACAATGATTCAGCATGGGACAGGCTGCAGGAATTCATTCAGCTTTCAAGGGAAGTATGCAGAACCAGGCTTACAGCTGTTCGTTATCCCGGAGTAGATATGAAATCAATTGCTGCTTACGCCGATAGGATCAGTCTTCCGTTCAGGATCAGAGGATAATGTTTATCACCGAACTGCGCCGATTTCTAAAGAGTGCAGGGATTATTCCGAATAGAAAACTCGGGCAGAGTTTTCTTGTTAACAGTTATATTGCGTCCAGAATCGCTGAGGAAGTCTCAACATCCGGAAGCGTTCTTGAAATAGGCCCCGGATTCGGCGCTCTTACTGAAAAACTGATTGGCCGTTGCGGATCTCTTTCCGCTGTAGAAATTTCTCCGGAAATGGTGGATGTTCTTCGAAAAAGGTTCAAAGATGAAGCCCTCTCAGTGACAAGAGGTGATATACTCAGCGTGAATCCAGAGACTTTACCGGGATTTCCGTTTCATACAGTTGCGGGTAACCTTCCTTATTCAATATCCTCTCCAATACTGTTCAGAATGCTTGAGGAGGGTTTTGATCAGGTGCAGAAGGCTGTCCTGATGCTTCAGCGGGAAGTTGCTATAAGGCTGTCTACGTTAGACGGGGGAAAGCAGTACGGAAAACTGGCTTTGAAGATATGGCCGTATTATACTGTACGGACACTTCTTGATGCTGACCCGGAGGATTTTTACCCTGCTCCTGTGGTTTACTCAAGGGTTGTGGTTCTTGAGAAACGAACCGAGCCGATGGTTTCTCGCGAGCTGTTCAGTGAATTCAGAAGAATTGTAAGTATATCATTTTCTTCCAGGAGGAAAACCATTCTCAACAATCTGAAGCCGGTTTTAGGCCGAGATCAGTCATTGGAGATTCTGGCCAGGACAGGAATCGACACAGGCCTGAGGGCAGAGCAGATAAAGCCCGAGATGTTTGTCAGACTCGCGGAGAATCTACAATGAAGAAATCCATAGTATTACTGCTTATTCTGTTTATTTCAGTACTCAAAGCTGTTTCAGTGGGATATGATATTTCACTTGATCAAATCAAGGATAGCCGTACACTTCTAAATTCAATATCTCTGGTGCACCAGCTCACATCCAGGATCACAATGAATGCCAATGCTTCATTCTCAGCAAAGAAGGAAAAGGGCAATCAGAGTTTTACTGAAAACCGTAACGGATCCGCCAGCGTGACATTTCGTCCCGGATCCGGACTGGAGTTCGGAATAAATCTTTCCAGAAATATCAGCACTAAAGAGAGCTATGGTACTTTAATCAAGGATCAGCTGGAAAACACCACCTCTGGTCAGATACGTTATTCTCCGACATCATGGCTGTCGATCGATATGAAACTCGGAGCACATTTCGTGGATTACATGAACCCATCCGGAGACAGCACAATAACAGGCCATGATCAGGGAGGAGTGAGCGATGTAGACATCTCCCTGAGTAAAAACATTTTCAGTACTCTTAACGCGAATATTACATTTGGAGAGGAGAGAAGAAATGGTGATAAGATAGATAAAGGAACTGATCAGCTTACCGCCAGGCTGAGTTACGGATTTCCGCAGGTTTTCAACGGCGGCAATCTTACCGCTCAGGCCGGAGCATCAAGCCAGTTTTCCGTATATCATGATTCGGCCAATTGTATGTGGCAGGATAACTGGTACAGTGACCTGACTTTTGTAATACCGTCTCCATTTGAGTATCTGAGTATGGAGATTACTACCGGATGGGATTACATGGATCATTTCTGGGAAGAGGATGATCCTGATACCAGCAGTTCCGAGGGAGATGTACGGGACAGGCTGGATCGAAAGCGAAGTATCTCTTCTTCCCTGCGATATCAGATAATTGATGATCTTGAACTGACCATGTCTCTCTCTCGCTCACTCAATCGTAACGATAGAAAACGTACAGCCACGGGAGTTTCGACACTTTTCGATGTATACGATATCAGTGATAACAGAGTCTTTTCGTCCAACCTTCAATATACTCCGGGGGACAGCCGGATTACATTTGAACGGCTGATTCAGCTTAGCAAGTCTGATACATATGGAGAATGGACTGATGGCTTTGGGAATGAATACAGGGATAACAACGATTACGATATACTGAGGGAAGCTCTTTCTCTTTCCGCGGAGATCCCGCTGAGCAGCAAAGTGACGCTGGATGCGAGTATCCAGGGACAGAGCAGAAAAACCGTTTATCTGATGGCGGAGCAATCTGCGAACAGCAAAATTTCATCTACATACAGTTTCAACCCGGGATTCAGGTATTTTCCGGGTGGCAGCTGGACACTGCAGGAAACAATCAAGATCAGTGCTGATTACACAACGTTTCTTTTTCCGGAGGTCAAAGCTGAAGGATCAGACCTGCTGTTCAGAAGACTTGTTTCCACAACATCATTTATGAGAGTATCTGAAGACAGCACCACTCTGGGTGTTTCCAACACATTCGATTTCCGGGATCAGGGAAGTTTTGACAACTCGGTTTTCAGCAGATCCGAGGAGATAATAAACAATACCATTACCTTGAATATGGGTTTTCACATCAGTGAAAAGATCGGGCTCACTCCCAATTATTCCTGGGAGTACTCTCAGAGGAACTATCTAGCTTCCGGTAATCCTTCACTGATCGATCACATGCACCATGTCGGGCTGCGGACGAGAATGAACCTGAATAATGGAATTCTGTCTCTCCGCGTAACAAGGACCTTTTATTCAGATGACAGACCAAGCTACTGGAAGGCTGATGTCGGGCTTAATTACCAGTTCTAGACTGAAGGTGAACAAATGAAAACTCTGCTCATTCTGTCAAGCATCTCCATACTGCTTCTTGCCGTCTCATGTTCATTTTTTGATCCCAGAGACCCGGAGTATCCAAATCCCAATGATGACATCCCCTGGTATCAGCCATATGCCCCTTCCACAGTAGTATTAAATCTTTCAAATTCCTTTGAGGGCAGATCCATCTCGATGTTCATGGCATGCTGTGATTCCTCCTATATGTTTCTGGCGGATGACGCCGACATAGCAGAGTATTCATGGGATTTCAGCAACTGGGATTATGAAGTTGAGCAGAACACGGTACTGAATATTTTTGCCGCGGTTGAAGGTTCGGGATTCCCGGATTCCACCAAGGCGTCCTTCATAATGAGCACTGTCGCCGAGTTTCCAGATCCGGTGGCACCATCCGATTCAGCCGAGATATTCCGGGACTATGAAATAGTAGCAGCAGGCAGTGAGTATTGCGGATGGGACAACCCGGCCAGAGGACGAGTGATATTTCTAATGATCGAGGACAACTACGGGTTATGGTCGATAAAAAGATGGTCTGATTACAGACATGGAGATTACACCGAAGAGCATTACACATGGGGTGCAGCCAAGGCTTCTTACAGGTAGCTGTGAGACGGTTGTCCTTCCCTGCGATATCTAATTGTATCAGGACCAGATGACATCTGTGACAACGGATACTCTGCTTCTTGCATCTTCTCTTGCTGTTCCTCCCGGTTCAGTCGTGATCGAACTCGGTTGTGGAAGCGGTGGCGCAATTCTGGCATCCTCCGCCCTGAATGCGGATTGCAGATGGATCGGAATCGATGTTCAGATAGAATTGCTTCAAATGATGATCAGATCCATCAGACTCCGGAGAAAACACATTGATCTGGCAGGGATATGCTGTGATGTCGAAGCAGTTCCGCGTATACTTACAGGTGCAATCACCGATGCGGTAATTATGAATCCTCCATTCGGAAAGATCACTTCCGGCAGGAGCAGTCCTGTCAGAACGCGACGTATCTCCAGGTCAGGTTCAGATCTGCTCCTCTACTATTTTATCAGAGCCTCCGCTCATCTGCTTATTTCCGGGGGGTTGTTCATCATGATCAACAGACCCGCTCTTCTACCGAAGATGATACTTGGATGTAAGTCGGCAGGAATTGCTCCCGAGATACTTCAACCGGTGGGTCCCGCAGGAAAGCCGGCAGGTCACATTATTCTGCACGGGCGGAAAGATTCATCCGCTGCTCTTAAGATTCTTCCTCAGATAGAATCGGAGCAATTTATCAGGAAGATCACTCAGGGTCAAAGTATTTGATATATCGTGGCGCTCTGAAAACAGCAGCTGCATATGATGCGGTATCCGAAAACGCTCCTTCATGCAGAAGTATATTGAGTCTCCATTTTCCCGTTGTATCCGGGAAAACAGCCAGAGTTGCAGTACCTCCATCAGCTATGCTGTGAATATCACCTGAAGGATTTATTAACCAGAATTCAATGATATTGAAATATGAATCTGACCAGATGTAAAGGAAGTACATATACTCCCTGGTGAATATCAGTTCGCGAGAGACCGTGTCTCCGAGGGGCAAGCTTCCCGTAACAGGTTCACCGATCATTTCATCTCCCAGATCCTCAAGACCTGATACAGCAACCATCAGGCGTTCAAGAGCTCTGGCCTCATTCGCCTGTGCTGCGGGAACAAAAATCAGGATAGCAAGAATGACGGATATTACAATACTCATCGTCATGGCTATATTCCCCTCCAACAGTATTCAGTCATCTACCCGGTCAGGAGGCATCCATCCAACAGCTAATAGACCTTCACTGTCATATTGTTCCCGGTGTTGATGATGGCCCTGCAACCTGGGAAGAATCCACTCAGCTTTTTAGTCAGATGAAAGAACAGATGACCCGCCCCGCTGTTTTAGTAGCAACCCCTCATTTTCGTCTTTCGACCAGCGGAAGAGTATTCAGTTCTCAGTCAAAAAGAATACTTGAATTTCTTTCCTTTGCCAACAGACTGAGAATAGAAGATGAATTCTCTGTCCTTGCTGCAAGAGAGGTAATGCTTGACAGGTGGAAACCATCAGCGAATGCTCTTGATGTCCTGTGCCTTCCGGGAACATCCTGGGTACTGGTTGAACATTCATTCAATATGCCCTGGATATTCGCTCTATTGAGAATCAGAGCTGTTTTAAAACAGGGATTCAAACCATTGCTTGCCCATCCGGAGAGATACTCATGGTGCCGGACTCGACCGGAAAGGATAGGCAGGCTTTCAGAGATGGGAGTCGGTATTCAGGTCTGCGCCAAAAGCCTTACAGGAGCAGGAGCGACAGATGAAACAGCCTGGAGGCTTATTGAAACCGGGATGGTTCATGTTCTTTCTTCGGATGCCCACCACCCCGGCGATAACCTGCTTTCGGAAGAATTAAAGCATGAGGTAGACAGAGTGTCTCCGGGTGCTTACAATCTGCTTACGGGAAAAATGCCTGAAATGGTTCTTAACAACTGTGAATTACCGAAGCTTCCGTTGATGACATGAATTGAATCAAGAGGAAAAGTGAAGAAGAAATTTCTGATAACCGGTGCAAACGGGCAGCTGGGAAAAGTGTTTCTGGATCTGCTTGGAAACGAAGCGGATGGAATTGATCTTCCTGATGTGGACATAACTGAAATTGAATCGGTTAAGAGAGCAATTGACAGAACTGATCCCGAGTGGATCATCAACTGTTCTGCTGTTACGGACGTTGATCTTTGTCAGAGAAGACCTGAACTGGCCTTTGAAGTACACAGAGACGGAGTCGGGAATCTTGCCCGCACGGGCAGGAAACTGGTGACCTTCTCAACCGATCATGTCTTCAATGGCAGGTATGATCGCGTTCAACCATTTCTTGAGGGTGATACTCCGTACCCCGCTAACATATACGGAGAGAGTAAACTTCAGGGTGAATCCGAAGCTCTTGGCGGGTCTGTCGATAATATTGTTATAAGAACTTCCTGGCTGTTTTCAGAATCAATGGGAATGGTTCCGTATTTCTGGAGAATGCTGTCGGAGAACGCCATGATTACAGCTGTCACCGACCAGGTTGCCTGCCTGACATACGCGCCCGATCTTGCCGGGGCGGTTCTGAAGATTATCATTGATGGTAGGTCCGGTCTTTTTCATCTTGCCAGCAGTCCCGGGGTGACTCCTTTCGAACTAGCCACTATGCTTGCGGAATATGTAAACGGCACAATTCAGGAAACAACCTGGGCACAGCTTGATCTTGACGCCCCAAGACCTGCCTATTCAGTACTGGCCACATCCAGAGACCTTGAATTACCGACAGTATGGGATGCGGTTGAAAAATGGAGGATAAGTAAATGACTGAAATAGAGAAATACATAAAAGCCGCTAAGGCTTCGATTGCTTCGCTTAACTGTGAGATGATTGAAAAAGCGTCCGATATATGTGTGGAATCTGTTCTTTCCGGCGGAACGATTTTCTTCTGCGGGAACGGCGGGAGCGCTGCTGATGCTCAGCACCTGGCAGGTGAATTAGTCGGACGTTTCCGCCTTGAACGGGATGCTATTCCAGCCATAGCGATTACGGCCAATGCTGCTGTTGTTACTGCCATAGCAAATGATTACGATTTTTCAGAGATATTTGCCAGGCAGCTGGAAGCACTGGGAAAACCCGGAGATGTTCTGATTGCGATATCAACGAGCGGACGTTCGCGGAATGTAATAAAAGCTGTTGAGGAAGCTCGACAAAAGTCCATGAAAATCATAGGATTCACGGGTAATGACGGAGGAGAAATTGCTGAAAAAGCCGATGTTGCGGTCAAAGCATTCTCAAACGAGACCAGTCACATACAGGAAGAGCTTCTCATAGCCGGACACGCCATTTGCTCGGCAGTTGAAAAGGCATATGCGCGTTCGTCAGGGTCAGGCCGCTGATTTGAAGAAACACGCTATCTGGAAACACCTGATTCCTGGAATAATAATAGCCGGAATAGCTCTATTTCTCACTTACCGAAAAATGGATATGGCTCAGCTTATGTCTGCTCTCGGGGAGATGTCATGGCCTGTACTCCTTCTTATTCTCCCTCCGCTGGCTTTGAGCTATTTCTTCAGAATCGTAAGATGGCGTCTGCTTCTGTCTCCATTGGAAAAAGTCTCGATGAAGGATGCGTCAGGACCTCTTCTTACAGGTTTTATGGTTAATGCCCTCCTTCCCGGAAGAGTTGGTGAAATCCTCAGAGCACTTCTCCTTTCAAGGCGGACTTCAGTACCCGGAGCATCCTCATTTGCAACAGTGGTGCTTGCACGGATATTCGATGGGCTTACCCTGGCAACCATGACACTTATCGTTCTGGCTGTACTGTGGACGGAACTTGATACTGCTATCAGGCTTGGATTGATTGGCGCTGCGTTGCTCTATTTTGTCGTTCTACTTATGCTTATTTCTCTCCGGAAGTGGAAGGAGCAGGCAGCGGGAGCGATCTCCGCTCCTTTCAGATGGATCAGGCTCAAATCATTTTCAGAAAAAATCGAGCGTCTGCTTATTTCCTTCTCTCACGGACTTGAAGTGCTGAAGAACTGGAGAGAGATCATTAAGGTGATATTCTACTCGCTCTGTGTCTGGGGAATGCTTGCTCTTTCGGTCTTGCCGGTATTCAGGGCAATGCATCTCGAAGTACTCTGGTATTATCCCCTGCTTGTTCTGATTCTGGCCGGTCTCGGAATGCTAATCCCTACCCCTGCGGGAACCGGAACAGTACACGGAGCGCTTGTGCTCGTACTGCCCGGTCTTGTGGGAATAACAGTTGAGAACACCAGAATATTCGCATTACTCTTCCACACTACGCAGTTCGTGCCGATAATCCTTGTCGGACTGATAGCAGCCATTCGTGAGGGTGTAACAACATCTCAGGTCAGCGAACTTGCCGATAAAGAACCACCGGAGATGGAATAGCGCTATTTCAGCCATTCCTCTAATTCTATAGATTCTACATTCTTCCTGTATATGTAGAGCCTAAGGGTAGATATAATGACTGGGCCGCCTCTGGTGAAGTTTTCAATAAGGATAGGTTACCATATCAGAAGTGGTGGTCCAGTCATTATATTTAAGTATACGCTAATTAACTCATCTGCATCTAAGAACCTTTTATCAAAGTACTATCTTGAAATAACAAAGGTGTCTGTGAAGTAGGTATTACCTTCACGTAACAAGCAACTGTAAAGACCATTTGGCAGACCACCTGCATCTGATGAAAAGCGATCAAATTCCAATAGAAACTCAGTTCCGATCTCTGCAGAATGCCTGCTTTCGTGAACAACCCGACCTGATATGTCGAATAGTACAATCTGAATATCTTCCGTTTCATGCGGTGTATATCTAAGCTGTGCTGCACCTGTTCCGTAGACTGACACTACTTGTAATGCACCCTGAATTTCCTCTTCACTTAACACAGTAGTGTGCAAATCATCAAGTCCCGATCTTATCGAACTCATTGCATACTTTTCACCTGCAGCAATAAGAGAGAAATCGTTCTGATCACTTAGAGCGAAAAGATCTTTATCTGTATTAGATACATCATAATACCACTGATCTATATTGCTGGTATACGCATACACAATTACGCCATTATCCCCAACAGCCGTTGCTATACCTGAATTGAATGAGACATCATGCAGATTACATGATATTGTAGAAAAAACTTCTAACCAAGACCTTCCATGGTCTGTTGAATAGTAAATGGTTCCATTATCTCCCACAGCTACTCCGGGTGACCCAGTCCAACAAAAATCTACAGCATTAAAGTTATCAGATGTGCTTGGAGAAACCGATGCTTCAATCAATTCCGAAAACCCGCTTGTATAATCCTCTGCGTAATAAATTTTACCATAATTTCCAACGGCAACTGCGATAGAATAAAAATTTGAAAGATCTAATACAGCAGCTACTCCCCTTAGTGGATACCATGCATAATCAAGTATAAACCAAGTACCAAATGGAGGATTCGAGGTTCCACCGTATCCGACTATTCCATTATCACGGCAATAAAGGAAGCATTCCTCAGTATAGTCGTAAACTATACTTCTCGCTACATCAGGATGTGGATAAAAGAAACATGTTCTCCTCCATGTATTTCCTCCATCGAACGTAATGGCACGCATATCATATCCAACTGCAACAACATTGTTGGGATTATCAATATTTACAGCCACATCATAAAGCGGATCTGTACATGTTCCATAACTTCCGCCACTGTAATCATACCAATCGTCTCCATCTTTTTTCATGAGAAGATTTCCTTCTCCGCAAAACCAAATCGGATCGTTGGTATCAGTCGAGCTGCACAATCCATTGACCGTCTCAAATAGTTCATTGATACGGTCATCCCACGGAGTCCAGTTAGGTCCATCAAGAACAGTAGCCCGGTAGCCCCCAGCCATAGTGGCACTCGGGATAGCCATAGCAAGAATACAGAAAGACAGCACGACAATTCGATACTTTCTCATCGAAACTCCTCACATTTAATGATACCTTAATCAGCATCATAATAAGTAATAGATTCAGTATAAACTATAGTGTCAAGTTATAACCTCGATTACTATACGAATTAGAATCCTCTCAAGTCTAGTTGTGTAAAAACTTTTGCAGACGTAAGACTGTTTGTGTCTTACACAAAGAATGAACTATCATTAATTGCTTGTATTATCAAGTTTTACTTGAGTACATCTGGTCACTGAATGATTCTTGATGAAGAAGATGACTTATATTGGACCTCCGCATTCTGGTATTATTTTTGATAAACCTTCTGTTTCAACATATTCAAGTCCCAGACATTCTTTAAGAGAGCTGCACATTTCTGTCCTCTATGGAGAGAATATGTATGGATTCCGGTAGTTGATATATCAAGTTTTGGTTTCCGCGCAGAATATTCGCATTACTCTTCCACACTACGCAGTTCGTGCCGATAATCCTTGTCGGACTGATAGCAGCCATTCGTGAGGGTGTAACAACATCTCAGGTCAGCGAACTTGCCGATAAAGAACCACCGGAAATACAATAGCATTATACTTGTACCCAAAAAGCCGGGGCGATATGACCGATCTTAATAGAATAATTGATCGTACGGCAAAATTTTTAGTCTGAATCAGGAGATAGTATTGATCCGAAAGAACGGTGACTATCCGATATGGGCTCTTCTTATAGCACTGGCTTTTCTGGCAATCTGGATTACGGGTATGCTTCCTCCGGTTCTTGAACGGCTTTCTTCGGAGAGTACGGCTGGTTCGATAAGATGTGTATACAAGCTTCTGTGCCACGGTATACCAGATCGCTGCCCTCAATTATTTGGGCGTCCTGCAGCAGTTTGTGTAAGATGTACCGGAATATATATTTCATTTTTTATTGGATGCGCTATAATATTCCCGATATTACGGAATAAATTGGTATTGAAAACTACCCTTCTTACATCTATCTTCTTCTCCGGAGCAATGGCGACGCAATGGATTATGGAATTCAAAGGCTCAATTAGTGTCTCTCCATTTCTTCAGATAGTAACCGGCTTCCTGTGGGGGTTAGGACTGAGCCAGCTTCTGTGCTTATTAATAGACAGGTCACGCTGTAAATCAAACGGTTCATGAACTGGTTCTGAAGCAGCTTTGTCATCAGGCACTTCAATGTTCGTCTTTCATGAACGGGCAGAGCTTGATTCAATATCATATCATCCTTAGAATAAGCAGATATGTGGATTCGTGATGCTGTGTGTGACTGACTGCACTATACATTCTGCATAGCAATTTGTATTACAGAAAAACGAACTCTTATTGCGAAGGGACGGCAGTTCAAGCAGAGACACTGATCTTGATTTCAGTTTACTTCAGAAATGTTGGAAGGTGAGGAATGGCAGGGAAAACCGAAAATGCTGACAAAACCGGAAAGGGAGAGGGCCTGCTTACAGGGAAACAGTTCAAGGAACTGTCGAAACAGCTTGGAACTCTTTTCAAGAGGAATTCAAATGATATGCATGATCTTCGTAAGGAAGTAAGAAAGCAGATCTCTGATATAAGTGAGCTTGTACAGGCAGGTTTGGAGAAACAGAGCCTGGAGACCCTCAGTGCGTTCAAGTCGGCTGATGATTTCGCCAGGCGTTCAGACGGTTCAACAGCTGATCTGCTCTCCCAGGTTTCCAGTCTCAGGGACTACCTGTCCAAACAGCAGAATCTGGTTAGAAAGCTCCAGGATGGCTACGACTGGACAATATTGAGAAGCTTCTGCCTTAGAATAATAAGGTGTATTGATGATGTGGAAAAGCGCCTGCAAAGTACAGATGATATCTCTGACGCTCACCGGCAGGATCTTGAAATGATTCACGATGAGCTTGTGTTTGCGCTGGACGGAAGCGGTGTTGAGCAGTTTCAACCGGAGATTGATACACCCTATTCCGGTCAGGAAAGGTTTGCGGAAGTAACCGGCAAGAACTCTGCCGGAGAAGGAGGAAAACCGGGGCATATCTCGGAAATAATATGTCCTGGTTATTACTATTACATCAGTGAGGAACAGCGGAAACTCATCCGCCCTGCGAAAGTAAAGCTGTATGAGAAAGAACCAGAAGGAAGTGATGAAATTGAGTAATATTGCAGGTATAGACCTGGGAACCACTTTTTCAGGATTGGCGATTCTTAACAGCATAGGCAAGCCGGAAACGGTTCCCAATTCAGATGGGGAGCGTATTACTCCATCCGCTGTCTACTTCCCTGATGACAATCAGGAAACGGTGCTTGTGGGTCATGAAGCCATCAACGCAAGGGCTGAGGATGTCACCAGATCCGCCCGATGGATAAAACGATACATGGGAGATCCTTTTTACCCGGAGGAAGTTATAGGGAAAAAGTGGACGCCGGCTGAGCTGTCTTCCCTGATTCTTCGAAAGCTGAAAGAAGATTGCTCGAAGCAGGTTGGGGAGATCTCCGAAGTAGTCATTACTGTTCCGGCATACTTCGACGAGATCAGAAGAAAAGCTACAATGGATGCCGGGAAAATGGCCGGTCTCAATGTTATAGGAATAGTAAACGAACCCACAGCAGCTGCTTTGTTTTACGCTTCTGAGCAGTCTGTCTCCGGGAAAATACTGGTTTTCGATCTCGGTGGAGGAACGTTTGATGTTACCGTAATGAATGTTCATGGAAAGACAATAGATATCATATGTTCTACCGGTGATCACCAGCTTGGAGGGTACGAGTTCGATCAGAAACTGGTTGAGAATTTCAGGGATGTCTACAGTAAAGAGAAACAGGGAGAACTCTTTCCAACGCCTGAAGACCGCGCAAGATACGAAATCGATGCTGAAGAAATAAAAAGAACACTTTCAAAACGTCCCACCGCAAAAACCCTTCTTGTGGGCGATAACGGCAGCTTCAAGCATGAGATCAGCAGGGAGCAGTTCGAAGAATCCATTTCGGCCCTGACCGCAAGGATCGATATGCTTGTTGAGGATGTCCTGGATGAAGCTGAACTGAAGCCGGGTGAAATAGACAAGATATTACTGGTGGGTGGAAGTACGAGAATACCGGTCATTCAGAAAAGACTTGAAAAAATGTTCGGCAAACCTCCTACGGTTGCGGTAAATGTTGATGAATGTGTTGCTCTTGGAGCAGCTCTTCATGCAGGGTTGAAATTAATGGAACAGGATGCCTCCAGAGTTCCTGAGGGAGTAGCCGCCGGCCTGGGTGATATCAAGCTTAAGGAGGTTTGCGGACACTGCTACGGGACTATTATCGCAGCCCTTGATGCCGAAACGGGAAGAAACATCCTGTCAAACGATGTACTCATTCCGAAGAATACAACCCTGCCTTGCCAGGTTGAAAGAACTTACTACACGGCAGTTAGGGGACAGACTGCAATAGAGGCGAAAGTTACCCAGCACGTTATTGAGAGTACTGATCCTGATCTGGTAAATATCGTAGCTGTAGGACATCTGGATCTGCCTCCGAACCGGGAGACTAACAGACCGGTAAAGGTCCGTTACAGTTACGATACCAATCAGAGAATGCATTGCGTCTTCGAAGATGAGGAATCGGGCAGGAAACTTGAAATGGACATCGATACCCAGGCGGGACACATGTCTCAGTCCGAGGTGGAGCGAAGGAGATCAAGCCTGCGTGTTTTCCAGGTGGAATAGGAGGCTGCTTTGATCGCACTGATAATGCTTGCAACGGATACTCCAGAAATCTGCTGCTGCGGTATAGTGATAATAATAATTATCGTAAGCATAATTGCCGCAACAGCCCATAAAAATGATCAGCAGAAGAATTCACCAAATGTAATCATAACAACAGGCGGAATAAGCATGTCCAGGCCACCTGTCTCGCATTCAACATTCCAGACCTACGTTTTTTCGGAATTGAAGGACTTTGGCGATATCTCGATGGAAGTTTTTACGGTGGAGATGCAGGGATCTATCACTGCACCCATGAATAACTGCCCCATACTCAAAACCATAACTCTTTTCGATATCACGAAGGGTGAGGATGACCAGCAGCCTGTCCTGTGTTCGCTGGATAATCTACAGTACAAGGATACGGTGGCTTTCTTTTCGTCCAGCATAGACACACTGCCTTTCACTATGTCCCTTATTCCGGACTGGCAGTCTATGCTCTCAGTGCCTATTGAGACTCTAACCTTCCCCGCAAGGGGAGAAAGAATTCTCCTGTTCACCATATCGCTGACAGCCCTGAACGGTACAGTATTGGCCATGTCACAATCCAGGATAAGCTATACGAATACTCAGTCCGGTTACATTGACAGCATGAAAAGCAGGTTGAGGGCAGCTGAACTGGCGGTAAAACTTGCGGTTTCAGTAAGTGCCGTTGACGGCAGTTTTGCCGGTACTGAGGGTGCTGTTGTCCAGGAATGGATAAAGAAGAGAATAGCCAGCAGCGCTGAATCAAATCGGGAACAGGTTAAGGAGAAGCTCAACAGGGCTGTTGAAGTGTCAATGGATGCCTCTGCCAGCGCTGATCCTGAGGATCTGATTCATCTATGTAACGATCTGATAGAGCTGACCCCCATTCCTGCCGCTTCAATGGGTGATAAGTACGATATTCTTGAACTCTGTCTGAAGGTAGCCAGCGCAGATGGAACTGCAATGGACGTTGAGCTTGATCTGGTCAACTCCCTTGCGGAAAGCCTTGGTGTGAATCGTGACAGATTCAGAACCATGACCGAGAAAATTCTTCCTGTAAGTATTCATGAAACTGAGGACGTGAATACAATTCTGGGAATTGATCCCGAATGGACCAGGGAAGAGAAGAGAAAGCACCTGAGAAAGGAAAACAGAAAATGGCGCGCTCTGGCCACCCATTCCGATCCTGAGAAGCAGAAACAGGCCAGTCAGATGCAGGAGCTTATAGCAAAGG
>JAIOQY010000176.1 GCA_021108435.1 Candidatus Aegiribacteria sp. | reverse complement strand
AGCATCAGCCTTCCAAGCTGAGGGTCGCGGGTTCGACCCCCGTCTCCCGCTCCAGACATGAAGCTGGGGAGTGAATAAGGAATTATGCGGGAATATCCGTCTGGATGCTGCCGAGCCCACGTAGCTCAGTCGGTAGAGCGCGTCCTTGGTAAGGACGAGGTCAGCGGTTCAATCCCGCTCGTGGGCTCCATATTGGTATTAGTAGTAGAAAAAGCAGCTGAATAGAGAACAGGAATTCAGCAGATTATCCAGGGAACGAAGGATGAGAAAGAAAAGGAGAAATCATGGCTAAGGAGAAGTTTGAAAGGACTAAACCTCACGTTAATGTTGGCACAATCGGTCATATTGACCACGGCAAAACCACGCTGACTGCCGCGATAACTAAATGTCTTGCAACACAGTTTGATAATGTCAGTTATGTAGAATTTGACATGATCGACAACGCTCCCGAGGAGAAGAAACGTGGTATCACCATTGCTACTTCTCACCAGGAATACGAAACTGCGAATAGACATTACGCTCACGTAGACTGCCCAGGTCATGCTGACTACATCAAGAACATGATTACCGGTGCTGCTCAGATGGATGGTGCAGTTCTTGTTATAGCTGCAAACGATGGTGTTATGGAACAGACAAAAGAGCATGTTCTTCTTGCTCGTCAGGTTAATGTTCCAAGAATGGTCGTATTTCTTAACAAAGTTGATATGGTTGACGACGACGAACTTCTGGAATTTAT
The DNA here is from genome assembly GCA_021108435.1 of Candidatus Aegiribacteria sp. Lineage (NCBI taxonomy): Bacteria > Pseudomonadati > Candidatus Aegiribacteria > Candidatus Aegiribacteria sp. The sequence continues at coordinate 18,978 of JAIOQY010000176.1, read as the reverse complement.
TGAAATGGAAGTCGGCGAACTCCTTGAGAAGTACGGATTTGATACTGAATCACCTATTATAAGAGGAAGCGCACTGAAGGCTCTCAACTCAAGCGGCCTGCCGGATGATGCAGAAGCAAAATGTGTCTATGAGCTTATGGAAGCAGTAGATACATGGATTCCCACGCCGGAGCGTGATACTGAAAAGCCTTTCCTTATGCCGGTTGAGGACGTGTTCTCAATTGAAGGTCGTGGTACCGTTGGAACCGGCCGTATAGAGCGTGGAATCATCCACACTGGCGATAAGGTTGAACGTGTTGGTATTCACGAGACAATCGAAACAACCTGCACGGGTGTTGAGATGTTCAGGAAAATCCTTGATGAGGGTCAGGCTGGAGATAACGTCGGGCTTCTTCTTCGTGGAATCAAGAAGGATCAGCTCGAGCGAGGAATGGTGCTTGCAAAACCGGGTTCTGTTACACCTCATACTGAATTCTTCGCTAATATCATTATCCTCAGCACGAAGGAAGGCGGAAGGAAGAAGCATTTCGTAACCGGATATCGTCCACAGTTCTACTTCCGTACAACCGATGTAACCGGAGAGATTGAACTCCCTGAAGGTCGCGAAATGGCTCTTCCCGGAGATAATATTGATGGAGTAAAAATAACACTTATCACTCCCATTGCCATGGAAGAAGGTCTCCGCTTCGCCATCCGTGAAGGTGGACGTACCGTCGGGCACGGAGTGGTTGACAGAATCGGGGAGTAGGCTGGTTAACTGTGAGGGTAATAGTGACACTTGCCTGTCAGGAATGCAGACGTCGAAATTACACTTCAACAAAGAATCGACGAACAAATCCCGACAGAATGGAACTTAAGAAGTACTGCAGGTTCTGCAGTAAGCATACTCTTCACCGGGAAACGAAATAGATTTTCTGGAGAATTCTGGAAGGATCTCCCGTTGAGCTGATTCAGGATTCTTGCAGGGAATTGAATTATTTATGCTAAGAATCTGCAGGGCCGTAGCACAATTGGTAGTGCACCGGTCTCCAAATCCGGCGGTTGAGGGTTCAAGTCCTTCCGGCCCTGCCAGATAGTCAGCCCGAACCAGATTCTTGAGGAAAAAGAGGACAAAGAGGACTTAGTATGGCAAAAAGTAAATCCAGTGAAGGCAACCTGATCGTGCGTTTGGTAAAAGGTGCTTTCAGGTTTCTTGGCGAAGTTAAAGCAGAGCTGATCAAAGTAGCCTGGCCGACAAAAGATGAGGTTATCGCGTCAACCTGGGTTGTAATTATTGCGGTGGCGATAACTTCCGTATGGATTTTTGCTGCCGATCAGGCCTCCGCCATCCTGGTAAACGGGCTTATTAGACTGATTCACTAGGAGTGTATCCGGCAATGTACATTGTCGGCAGGCTTCTGGATTGCGGCTGACAGCTGCAGCTAAAGGAAAAAATAATGACTGAAGAAGAGACCAGCGGACAGGAAACACCAGAACTGGAAGAAGACCAGACTGATGAGAAGAGCAATGACAACTTTTCATGGTACGTTGTCCATTCTTTCTCAGGATACGAAAAGAGGGTAAAGAGATTTCTGGACATTCAACTGAGCCGTAAATATCCTGATAAGGTTGGAGAGGTACTCATACCCACCCAGGAGGTTTCGAGCACCCGCAGGGGAAGTAAATCCACAAGACAGAAGAAACTTTATCCAGGCTATGTCTTCGTTCAGCTTGAGCTGAATCCGGAAATGATCATGGACATTCGAGCTATGAGCAATGTCAGTGGTTTTCCTCCAATGAATCAGGGCTATCCACAGCCTCTTTCGAATGAGGAAATCAGTCGTCTGAAAGGTCAGGCTGAAGGTTCAGACAGGGCAAGAGTTATAAGAGTACCCTATTCTGTTGGACAGACAGTCAGAGTGACCGAAGGCCCATTTAATAATTTTACCGGGGTTGTGGAATCCATCAATCCCGAACGTGGCCGTGTGAGAGTGATCTTTACGATCTTCGGTCGTAAGGCTCCAGTGGAGATAGATTTCTCACAGGTACGTCCGGTCTGAGAATTTAACCGGACAGTTCTTGAGACGGAATTGGTCCGTCTCTGTAACCAAGCCATCACTACCAGTATGGGGAGGTAGCGACGGCGAAGGAAGGAGTTCCCATGGCCAAGAAGATCTTGGGTGTGGTGAAGCTTCAACTGCCCGCAGGGCAGGCAACACCGGCTCCACCTGTCGGTCCCGCGCTGGGACAGTACGGGATTAATCTTGCCGGTTTCTGTAAGGACTTCAATGCTCGAACCCGGGGGAGCGAAGGACTTATTATTCCTGCGGTCATCAGTATCTTTAAAGATAGGAGCTTTACCTTTATTCTGAAATCCCCACCAGCAGCCGTGTTGCTTAAAAGAGCAGCAGGGCTTGCAAAGGGCTCTCCGGAGTCCAACAGGGAAAAAGTCGGCACTGTTACTGTGAAGCAATGCCGCGAGATCGCGAAAATAAAGGAGAAAGACCTGAATGCCGCTTCAGAGGATGCCGCGATATCGATGATCGCAGGCACTGCGCGGAGTATTGGTCTTGTGGTGGTGGATTGATATGGCAATAATGAGTAAAAGATTCCGCCAGGCAAAAGAAACCATCGATTCACAGAAGCTTTATTCGCTTGAGGAAAGCTGCATGTTCGTTAAGAAACTCGCGTCAGCGGGTTTTGACGAAACAGTCGAAATGGCTATCTGCCTCAATGTGAACCCAAAACATGCTGATCAGATGGTGCGTGGAACCTGCATTCTACCGAATGGTACAGGCAAAAACGTCAGGGTTGTTGTCTTTACAACTGGAGAAAAAGCAGACGAAGCGAAGGAAGCCGGAGCAGACTTCGTTGGTGATGAGGATATTGCCTCAAAGATTCTGGAAGGATGGCTTGATTTCGATGTTGTGATAGCCAGCCCCGACATGATGAGAATAGTCGGAAAGCTCGGACGGGTTCTCGGACCCAGAGGGCTTATGCCTAATCCCAAAACTGGAACAATCACTGCGGATGTAGCAAAAGCAGTGCAGGAAGCCAAAGCAGGCAAAATCAGTTTCAGGGTAGACAAAACAGGGAATCTCCATGTTCCCATAGGCAAAGCCAGCTTTGAGGAAAAGGCTCTCGCTGAGAACGCATTGTCATTTTTCGAGAAGGTCTCTCAACTAAGACCATCGGCAGTGAAAGGACGATACATGAAAAATGTTTCGATCTCTTCCACGATGGGACCGGGTATTAAGATCGATGTCAGCGATCTTAAAACCCTTATTCGATAGGCGGTGATGATATAATGGCTATTTCCAGAGAGCTAAAGGAAAAGGTCGTAGCCTCCCTGGTCGAGGGTCTTGACGGGGCAGGTTCAATTGTCTTCGCTGATTTCACAGGAATTAAAGTTGAGGATATGACCGAGCTTAGAGCACATATGCGTGAAAACAATGTTAACTTCACTATCGTGAAAAACACACTTCTGAAGAAAGCATTCAATCTGATCGAGATCGATGAGAATGAAGGTGTGTTTGAAATGATGGAGGGACCGACTGCATTGGCATACTCCGCTGATGAGGTACTTCCAATAAAGATATTAAGGAACTTCGCAAAGAATCACAAGGGGCTTCCTCAGGTAAAGGGAGGATTCGTATCCGGTGAGACTTATGAAGTTGCGAAAATGATGGAACTGGCCGAAATTCCCTCCAGAGATGAACTCCTGGCCAAAATGCTTGGATCCATCAACTCGCCGTTGCAGGGATTCGTATCTGTCAGCAGTGGAATAATCCGCAAATTATTCTACACCGTTATCGCGATTAAGGATAGCAGGGAAAATTAAGAAAGGTTCAGACGGGACCTGATCGGGTGCCGTTGTAAATGGAGGAGAAAAGATGAGTGATGTCAAGAAGGCTGATATTATCAAGGCCATTTCTGAAATGACTGTTCTGGAGCTTTCGGAGCTCGTAAAGGAGATGGAGGATAAATTTGGTGTCTCAGCTGCAGCACCCGTAGCCGCAGCAGCCGCAGCTCCCGCCGGAGGAGCCGGAGTAACAGATGAAAAGACCGAGTTTGACGTTATTCTTGAGGACTTCGGCTCAAAGAAGATTCCTGTCATCAAGATTATCAAAGATGTTCTTGAGCTTAATCTCAAGGATGCGAAGGAGCTTGTGGACAACGTTCCATCGAAGCTTCGTGAGAATGTGGACAAAGACGAAGCAGAGGTTCTCAGGAAGCAGCTTGAAGAGGCCGGTGCGACTGTCAAGCTCCAGTAACATCAATCTTTATAAGCGGCGGAAGAAGATTTTATCTTCTCCCGCCGCCTGCATCGTGCTGAATAGAAATTGTTTTTTCGTCATTTCACTTCCTAACAAGCGTGAGGAGTGATCAGGTGAGGGTAAATAGACCTGTAAGAAATTATTCAGGAGTGCAGCCGGTTATTGAAATGCCGGATCTTCTGAAAATTCAGAGAGAGTCGTTCAGCAGATTTCTGCAGGATGATGTTCCACCGGATGAACGTCTTCCACAGGGTCTGCATAAGATTTTTCAGGATACATTTCCCATTGAAAGCAGCAATCGCGAATTTTCACTGGAATATGTGTCGTACGAACTGGGCAGACCTAAATACAGCGTTCAGGAAGCCATGGACAAAGGTCTGAGCTATTCTGCACCTCTTACTACGATGCTCAGGCTGGTTTTCCGGACAGGTGTGGACATCGCTGACTCCAAGTCTTCTTCCGATTCCTGGAAAGTATCCAGGATAATCGATCAGTCAGTATTTCTGGGTGAGCTTCCACTTATGACTGCAACCAGTTCTTTCGTAATCAACGGAGCTGAACGTGTCATTGTGAATCAGCTGCATCGGAGCCCGGGTGTGTTCTTTGAGGAAACAACAATGCAGCGGGGTAACCGCATATACAAATCCAGAGTTATCCCGCAGAGGGGTTCCTGGCTTGACCTCAAGCTTGATCATAATGACATAATCTATGCTAACATCGACAGGCGCCCCAAAAGGATTCCCGTTACTATGCTGCTGCGTGCTCTTGGACTCGGATCAGACGAGGACATTCTCGCAAGTTTTTATCCCAGGGTTAAGAGGAATCTGAAAGATGCTCTGAAGAGCCGCTCCAAAGCAATCGAGCTTGTTCTGAAGTCTTTTGCTGAGGACATTGTGGATTCCGAGACAGGTGAGCTGCTTGTTAGATGTGATGAGCCTGTTGAGAGTATTGAAAAAATTGAGAAACTTGTTGAACACGGAATAGAAGATGTTTATTTCCTTTCTACGAGAATGGAAGCAAACGACTTTGATGGAATCAGGAAAACCCTCGCCAAGGAGTCAACAAGTCTTGGAGCAGGAATTGAGAAAAACGAAGACTCAGCCACAATGTGGATCTATGAAGCTCTTCGAGGTACCGAGGCTCCAAATCTTGATCATGCCAGGAGCTATCTAAGATCGATGTTTTTTGATTCCAAGAGGTACAGTCTCAGCGAAGTTGGAAGGTACAAGCTTAACGAAAGGCTGAATATATCCACTTCAATGGAGAAGCTTACTCTGACTGTGCCGGATCTTGTAGCCATTGTAGAGAATCTGATCAGACTCAGAGAGGGAAGAAATACCTCTGATGACATCGACCACCTCGGCAACAGACGTGTTCGCACCGTCGGGGAACTGCTCGGGCAGGAATTCTCAAAGGGTCTCAGCAGAATGGCAAGAACCATAAGAGACAGAATGGGGCATCAGGATCGTGAGAAACTGACCCCGCATGATCTGGTGAATTCCAGAACACTATCAAGCGTGATTAATACTTTTTTCGGTTCCAGTCAGCTTTCACAGTTCATGGAACAGACGAATCCACTTGCAGAGCTTACTCATAAACGGAGAACAAGTGCGCTGGGCCAGGGAGGCCTTACGAGGGAAAGAGCCGGATTCGACGTAAGAGATGTTCATCATACTCATTATGGTCGTATGTGTCCTGTTGAAACACCGGAAGGACCGAATATCGGACTGATCACTACATTAGCCGTATTCGCGACAATTAACAGATTCGGTTTCCTTGAAACGCCGTACCGTCGAGTGATTAATGGTAGAATAACGGATGAGGTCGTCTATCTGTCCGCTGACAGAGAAGACAGAACTACAATTGCTGAAGCGGATGCGCCCATTGATTCCGAGGGTAATCTTACCGGGAATCTGGTTCGATCAAGAAGGGCAGGGACCTTCCCGATGGTAACCCCCGAGGAAGTTGAATTTATCGATGTCAGTCCGAGACAGCTGGTTGGAATATCAGCAGCCCTGATTCCCTTCCTTGAACATGATGATGCGAACAGAGCTCTGATGGGATCGAATATGCAGCGTCAGGCTGTTCCTCTTCTGCACCCGCAGGTTCCCATTGTCGGAACGGGCATGGAGACAAGGGCAGCCCTTGACTCCGGGGTACTCACTACCGCACGGAGGAGTGGAACAATAGAAGAAGTAGACGCAACGCATATCGTTATCAAGGCAGACTGTGAAGTATACGACTTCAATCGGTTTGATACATATCAACTGAGGAAATTTGCCAGAACCAACCAGGATACCTGTTTCAACCAGAGACCGCTTGTAAATGTTGGCGATAAAGTCAGAAAAGGTGATGTCCTGGCTGATGGAATGGCTACTGATAACGGAATGCTTGCACTGGGAGTAAACACAACAGTTGCATTTATGCCCTGGAACGGATACAATTTTGAAGATGCTATTGTTGTGAGCGAACGTCTTGTCAGGAATGATGTATTTACTTCCATTCATGTCGTCGAGATGGAAACCCAGTTCAGGGAGACAAAACTTGGTCCCGAAGAACTGACAAGAGGGCTTCCAAGCGTTGATAATCCATTTGAAATCAGGAATCTGGATGAAGATGGAATTATTAAAATCGGCTCCAGAGTGAGAGAAAGAGATATCCTCGTTGGGAAGATAACTCCAAAGGGAGAGCAGGATCTGTCTCCATCTGAAAGGTTGATCAGAGCGATATTCGGTCAGAAGGCCGGAGATGTGAAAGACGCTTCGCTTCGGGCTCCTACAGGGATGGATGGCGTTGTAATCGATGTCAAGGTTTTCTCAAGAAAAGACAGAACTGAAAGAACCCGCAGGGAGATCGATGATAAGCGCGACAGACTCCGCGTGGAATATGCTGAAGATGAAAAAAGACTCACCGAAGAACGAGACAGACTTCTCAGAGATATCCTGCTTGGCCAGAAGGCAGTAAGTCTTGTTGACAAGCTTACCGGAGAAGTGATGGTCCCTTCAGGCAGGAAACTTACAGCCGCATTCCTGAAAAAAGCGAATTATGTCGATATCGACTGGAGCCAGCAGCTTGTAGAAGATCTGAAAATTGACGATGAAACCAGACAGATTCTGAGGAACGCTGACAGCGAGCAGAGAAGGCTTGAGAGCGGACTCGAAACGGAGGAAGAGAAACTTCTTCGCGGAGATGACCTTCCGCCGGGAGTCATAAAAACAATTAAAGTATACCTGGCAAAACGCCGTAAACTCCAGGTTGGTGACAAGATGGCTGGAAGGCACGGGAACAAGGGTGTCGTCAGCATAATCGTTCCCCAGGAGGATATGCCCTATCTGCCGGACGGGACTCCGGTAGACATCTGTCTTAATCCGCTGGGTGTGCCAAGCAGAATGAATATCGGACAGATAATGGAAACGAACCTCGGATGGGCAGCAAAGAAAATGGGGTATGATGTAAATACACCTGTCTTTGATTCTGCCAGGAATTCTGAAATAGAAGACGCACTTGAGGAAGCGGGTTTTGACAGAGACGGCAAAACCTCACTGTACGACGGCAGAACAGGCGAACCATTTGATCAGCGGGTGACCGTTGGCTGTATGTACATGCTGAAGCTTGCTCATCAGGTCGAGGACAAACTTCATGCAAGAGCAACAGGCCCATATGCCATGGTGACACAGCAACCACTTGGAGGAAAGGCTCAGAATGGCGGCCAGAGACTCGGGGAAATGGAAGTCTGGGCGCTTGAAGCGTATGGTGCGGCACACTGTTTGAAGGAGATGCTAACAATAAAATCCGATGATGTTGACGGCAGGGCTCGAGCTTACAGCGCGATGGTAAACGGGGAGAATATCCCACAATCGCTTACTCCCGAATCGTTCAATGTTCTTCAGAACGAGATGAGAAGCCTGGCTCTTGACGTTGAACTGCTTCCTGAAAACGAGGAGGGGTAGACATGCTGGAGAATATATCCCGACGTGACGCAAGGGTTCTGCTCTCGGACTTCGGGGGCATGAAAATCAGCCTTGCTTCTCCCGAGACTATCAGAAAATGGTCACATGGTGAAGTAACTCAGGCGGAAACAATTAATTACAGGAGTTATAAACCTGAACCCGAGGGACTTTTCTGCGAGAGAATATTCGGACCTGTCCGCGACTGGGAATGCAGCTGCGGAAAGTACAAAAGAATCCGGAACAAGGGAATAGTCTGCGATAGATGCGGTGTTGAGGTCACTCATTCAAGAGTTCGAAGAGAACGAATGGGGCATATCGATCTTGCGGTTCCAGTGGTGCATATCTGGTTCTTCAAATCACGGAAAGTCTCAAAACTGCTCAATGTGACGAACTTGAAGCTTGAACGTGTCATTTATTACGAATCCCACATCGTTACCAAATCTGATCATCCTGACCTCAAATTGGGGACGATACTAACCGACGATGAATACAGAAAAGCGAAGGAAGAGTACGGAGATGTCTTTGAAGTAGGTATGGGAGCCGAAGCTATCAGAGTTATGCTTGCTGATCTTGATCTTGAGGAAATGGCTACAGATCTTCGAACGAGCATAGCAAACGAGACAACCTTCTCGCGCAGGAAGAAGAACATAAAAAGACTGAAAGAGGTTGAATCCTTCAGGCTGTCAGCCGATGACAATAAGCCGGAATGGATGATTCTCAAGATACTGCCGGTACTTCCACCTGATTTAAGGCCACTGGTTCCTCTCGATGGAGGAAGATTTGCTTCGAGTGATCTCAACGATCTTTACCGCAGGGTGATAAACAGAAACAACAGACTGAAGCGACTTCTCGACCTCCAGGCCCCGGACGTCATACTTCGGAACGAAAAGAGGATGCTGCAGGAAGCGGTCGATGCCGTTCTTGATAACAGTTCGCGGCGCAAACCGGTCAAAGGCGCGGGGATGCGGCCGCTCAGGTCTCTTTCCGATCTTTTAAAGGGTAAGCGTGGAAGGTTTCGTCAGAATCTTCTCGGTAAACGAGTGGATTATTCAGGTCGAAGTGTGATTGTTGTTGGACCTGACCTTAAAATGGATCAGTGCGGTCTGCCCAAGACAATGGCTCTTGAGCTGTTTAAACCATTTGTAGTAGCAAGAATCAGTGAACTTCTCGATGAAAGTGTCAAAAAAGCCACAAAGAGATGGGAAGATGCTGAGGATATAGTCTGGCCTGTTCTTGAAGAGGTTATAGAGAACCATCCTGTCCTGCTGAACCGCGCCCCAACTCTTCACAGGCTTGGAATTCAAGCATTTGAACCTGTGCTTGTTGAAGGTAAGGCAATTCAGCTTCACCCTCTTGCCTGCACCGCGTTCAACGCTGATTTCGACGGTGATCAGATGGCGGTTCATGTTCCATTGTCAGCCGAAGCACAGGTTGAATCCAGAATTCTCATGCTTGGCAGCAGAAATATTCTCAGACCCGCCAGTGGCGAGCCTGTGACAACACCAAGTCACGATATGGTCATAGGATGCTATTATCTGACAAAACCACTGCCGGGCGCTTTGGGAGAGGGTATGATCTTCACGTCAGTTGATGAAGTAAGAGGAGCATACGATGCGAAAAAAGTTGATCTTCATGCGAAGATTAAGATCAGGGGTATCAACATTATCACGGAGACGAACGGTAAGAACGAAACGATAACTCCTCCTTTCTGGAAAGACTACACTACCGTTGGTCAGGTTATCTTCAATGAAATAATACCTGATGATCTTGGATATATCATGTCCAACGCGCACATTACTCATGAAAAGGTTTTCAGCAAGAAAGGCTTAACTGATCTGGTAGGCCGATGTTTCAATGAACTCGGATCTGTGATAACGGCAATATTCCTTGATAACCTTAAGGAACTGGGATTTCATTACGCTACCTCCTCAGGTCTTACAGTTGGGATGTGCGATATGCTTATCCCGTCCGAGAAAGAAAGCATAGTTGATAAAGCTGCGCATGAGGTTGAGGAAATAGAGAAGAGTTCCAGACGCGGAGAACTGACGGAAGCTGAGCGATACAACAGAGTTATCGACAACTGGGCCAAGGCTACTGAAGAAGTGAAAAGCGCCATGATGGAAGGACTCAAACATGATAATCACGGTTTCAATCCTGTATTCATGATGGCTAATTCCGGTGCTCGAGGCAGTGTTGATCAGATGAAACAGCTTTCAGGTATGAGAGGTCTGATGGCTAAGCCCAGGAAAAAACTTACAGGAGAGCTGGGAGAAACGATCGAAACCCCGATCACTTCTTCATTGAAGGAAGGCCTCTCAGTGATCGAGTATTCGATCTCTACTCACGGATCAAGAAAGGGACTTGCCGATACCGCTCTTAAGACTGCTGATGCAGGATACCTTACCCGAAGGCTTGTTGATGTCTGTCAGGATGTAATTACAACAATTGAGGATTGCGGAACAATCCGGGGAAGGACCATTACCGCCCTGAAGGAAGGGGAAGAGGTTATTGAACCTCTTCGTGACAGAATCCTGGGAAGGGTTGCAGCGGAGACTATTTATCAGCCCGGAACTGATGATGTAGTATGTCAGGCCGGTCAGGAAATCACAGCTGAACTTGCATCCGAAATAGATAAGCTGGGAGTTGAATCTGTCAGGATCAGAAGCGTTCTGGCCTGCGAGGCATCCAGGGGTTTATGTGCGAAATGCTACGGCTGGGACCTTTCCAGAAACAGAATGGTCACAATCGGTGAGGCAGTCGGTGTGATTGCCGCACAGAGCATTGGAGAACCCGGAACACAGCTTACCCTTCGTACATTCCATACAGGTGGTGTTGCAGGAAGAGAAACGAGAGCGTCTGAAGTAGTCGCAAGACACTCTGGTGTAATCAGCTATAGAAATCCGTGTATTGTGACGAGTACCGACGAAAGCGGCAAGAAGACAATGGTCAGTACCCGTAACACTCAGCTGGATATTCTTGACAGTGCCGGAGAAGTTCAGTCCACCTACGATATTGTTGTCGGCTCACAGATGAGAGTAGAAGACGGTCAGAAGATTGAAAAGGATGGTGTTATCTGTAAAAGTGATCCGTTCATAATTCCCATTGTTGCCGAACAGGATGGTAGTATTCACTACGTTGATATAGAGGAAGACACTACTCTCAAGGAAGAAATCGACAGTGAGCAGAGAAAACAGATGGTTATTGTTGAGGACAGAAGTAAAACCCTCCATCCCCACATTTTCATACTTCCTGAGCAGATGGTTGTTCTCAGCGGCCGTCCAAGACGTCGGGATGAAGAACTCTTCACACTTGGAGAGCTTGTCAAGGAGATGAAAGAGGGTTCCGGACGTATTATCTACACATACAGCGAAGTGAGTTCGTACCGCACTGAAACCCTTTTAGAGGGATTCATCGACCGAATGAAAGAACAGAAAATTCCAGTCATTTCAGTCGATTGCAGAAAGGCTGGCACTGGAAGGTATGCTGCATTTACCATCGCTGCGGGGGAGATTGAGAAGACCCTTGGAAAGAAAGCCGGGAAGGAGATCAATGCCCTGAAAAAAGCCGCCGTCGCTCTTGAGACTACGACGAAGAGGAAAAACGATCAGCTTGAAGAGAAATTTGCTGAAGCGCTTGCCGATCTCAGTCAGAAGGATCCGTTCATCGTAGTAATTCAATCGCTGGATAGAGGGCATCAGGGTACCAGGCAACTGGTCAAATGCATTCAGGACATAATAACTGACAGCAACATGATGGTGATTTCCGACTTTACTTCAAGAGGAACCAGGAGTCATGTTTCTCAGCGGGGTCGAACGAAGAACGATAAAGATCCGGTGGAGCAGTTTATCGGTGAAGCCGTAAAAGGCAAATACCCGATTCCCAGCGGTGCACATCTTCGAGTTCATGATGGAAGCCTTATCAAACTTGGTGTTCATATCGCCAGGATTGAGCGAAAACTCGGCCAGCAGCGTGATATCACAGGAGGACTTCCAAGAGTGGATGAACTCTTCGAAGCACGGATACCAAAAGAAGCCGCAAGCATCGCTGAGATCGATGGTGTAGTTTCTCTGAGTCCTATAAAAGCCGGGATCAGAACCGTAACAATCAGGGCTGATCAGGGTCAGGAATCCGCTGTGAAGATACAGGCTTCTGTTCATATCAGAGTACACGAGGGAGACAGAGTTAAGGCTGGAGATCGTCTTACCGAAGGACCTCTATCACCTCATGATATATTGAGAATCATGGGAACAGAGGCAGCGGAGAAGTATCTCCTGAATGAGATTCAGGAAGTATACCGCCTGCAGGGTGTGAAGATCAACGACAAACATGTCAGTATTGTTGTGAGGCAGATGCTGGCAAAAGCAAGGATTGATGATCCCGGGGACACGACATTCCTTGAGGGAGCACAGATTGACAGGCTGATTCTGCAGAGGGAGAACATGAAGATGATGGCAGAGGGAGCAAAACCGGCAACATCTGCTGTCCTTCTGCTTGGAATAACAAAAGCATCCCTGGCAACAGACAGCTTTCTTTCGGCAGCTTCCTTCCAGGAGACGAACAGTGTTCTTGCAGATGCTGCAACAGCGGGAAAGATAGACTACCTTCACGGATTGAAGGAGAATGTAATTGTTGGACATTTGATTCCTGCCGGTACTGGGATAAAGAAGTATTGTGGTGTCAGACTCACTCTTCCTGACGGTGACTTACTGCCTGAACCGGCAATGACTGCCGATATTGAAGAGCATGACATTGACGAAACCGATTTCGATCTATAGAGTTAGACCTCTTGCGCCTGGGTAGGTGCAAGGTGAAAAGAGCTTTCTGAAAGGAGCTGCAGTGCCCACAATTAATCAGCTTGTGCGAAAAGGGCGCAAGAAAAAGGTGTCCAAGACCAAGGCGCCTGCATTAACCGGATGCCCCCAGAAAAGGGGTATCTGTACCAGGGTATACACCTCAACACCAAAGAAACCGAATTCTGCTCTGCGGAAGGTTGCCAGAGTACGTCTGCGGAACGGTTTTGAAGTAACTGCCTACATACCCGGCATAGATCACAATCTTAATGAACACTCTGTTGTACTTATTAGAGGCGGCAGAGTCAAGGATCTTCCCGGAGTAAGATACCATATTATCCGGGGTGTTGAAGATACTTCAGGTGTTGAAGGAAGAATGCAGGGTCGCTCCAAGTATGGCACCAGGAAAACAAGGTAAAACGCGTTCTGCACTATTGCTGTGCAGACGAGGAGGACTAAATGGCTAGACGCTCACGGCCAAAAAAGCGGGAAGCTGTTCCTGACAGGAAATATGGCAATCTGCTTATGGCCAAGTTTATCAATAAGCTTATGCAAAAGGGAAAGAAATCAGTAGCGGAAAGAATCTTCTATGACGCAATGGACATTATTACGGAGAAGACAGGACAGGATGCAGTTACTGTATTCAACAGAGCCATGGGGAATGTACGTCCCCAGCTCAAGGTAAAATCCCGAAGGGTTGGCGGATCAACGTACCAGATTCCAATGGAAGTTAAACCTCAGGAAAAAGACTCGCTTGCAATGCGCTGGATTATCCAGTATGCAGAAGCCAGAAGCGGTAAAGGCTTGTCAGAGAAACTTGCAGTGGAAATTATGAATGCTGCTAAAGGTGAGAACGCCGGCAGCGTGAAGAAAAAAGAAGATACACACAGAATGGCGGAGGCCAACAAGGCGTTTGCTCACTATCGCTGGTAGGTACACACTTTCCTAGTTCCTCCAGCGACAGATTGCTTCCGACTTGATTAAACTGGAGGATGAATGCTCTCATGAGCAAATCCCTGTCTGACAGAATCCGGAATATAGGCATCATGGCACACATTGATGCCGGCAAGACAACTGCCACCGAGCGGATATTGTACTATTCAGGAATAGTACACCGTCTCGGTGATGTCGATCATGGAACCGCAGCAATGGATTGGATGCCCCAGGAAAAAGAGAGAGGCATCACGATTCAATCCGCAGCAACCACATTCGTATGGAAATCTCACCAGATCAATCTGATTGATACTCCCGGTCATGTGGATTTTACAGCCGAGGTTGAGAGAAGCCTGAGGGTTCTGGATGGAGCAGTTGCGATATTCTGTGCTGTAGGCGGCGTTGAACCTCAATCAGAAACCGTCTGGCATCAGGCTGACAGGTACAATGTTCCCAGGATTGCTTTCGTTAACAAAATGGATAGACAGGGAGCGGATTTTTCAAGAGTACTTGAGATGATTCGAGACATGCTGGGCGCGAAGCCGGTACCGGTAATGCTTCCCATAGGCAGCGGGACCGGTTTTTCCGGAATAATCGATATCATCGAAGGCCATGCGGTTTATTTTGATGAAACATCACAGGGTGCCAGGTTCAGCATTGAAGAGATTCCGGTTGAGTACAGAGCTCAATATGAGGAGTTGCGGGATACTCTCTGGGAAACAGCAGCAATGCTTGATGAGACTGCCATGGAGAAATACTTCAATGGTGATCTGAGTTCTGAGGATGTCAGAAAACTTATCCGAATCGGTACGATTTCCGGAATGTTCGTTCCTGTCCTTTGTGGTGCTGCGCTGAAGAATATAGGTATTCAGCAACTCATGGACGCTATAGTAGACTGGCTTCCATCTCCATCCGAGTTACCTTCGGTGACAGGGCTTTTAAGAGATGGATTCAATACGGAGATTGAACGCAGACTCGATATTCCATTCACAGCGCTGGTTTTCAAGGTTCAGAATGACCTTCATCTTGGGAAACTCGCATTCATGAGAGTTTATTCCGGAATGATAAAAGATGGTGCTCATGTATTGAATAACAGAACCGGAAAGAAGGAGAGACTTACCAGACTCGTTAGAATGCATGCGAACAAGAGAAATCATCTGGACAGTGTTCAGGCTGGTGATATAGCAGCAGCAGGATTAAAAGATGTCGTTACAGGAGATACGCTTACGCTTCAAACCAATCCTGTTGTTCTTGAATCCATCGTTTTTCCAGATCCGGTAATGCAAATGGCAATTGAACCAATAAGCACCTCTGATGAAAAAAAACTCAATGACGCCCTCTCATCACTTTCAGGTGAGGATCCAAGTTTCAGGGTAGGTATTGATGAAGAATCCGGACAGACTTTGATCAAGGGAATGGGTGAGCTTCACCTGGAGGTAATAGCCGACAGAATTCAGCGAGAATACGGAATTTCGGTGAGAACAGGGAAACCCCAGGTTTCATACAGAGAAAGCATTTCACGCGAGGCAACCGGTTCGGGTGAATTCAGCAGATCCATTCAGGGCAGAGGGCATTTCGGACATGCTTTGCTCAAAGTATCACCTGCAGAATCCGGTATAGAATTCGTTAATGCACTGGATAATAATAAACTTCCGGAGCATTTCGCGGATGCCATAAAAAGAGGTGTTATGGGGTCGGTCGGTGCCGGCCCGCTGGCGGGTTTCTCCCTGGATGGAGTTAAAATTGAGCTTCTGGAAGCTGAGATCCATGCAACGGACTCCACTGAAACAGGATATTCCTATGCCGGGGCAATGGCCCTTCGGGAGTGTTTGAAAATCGGTAAACCTGTTCTGAGGGAACCGGTTATGAGGCTTGATATCATATGCCCGTCCAACTGTATTGGAGAAGTGATAGGTGATGTCAATTCCCGGCGGGGCAGTATTGAAAGCATGGAACCCAGAGGAGAGGTACAGTCAATTAACGCAAGGGTTCCCCTTGCGGAACTTTTTGGTTATAGTAGCGCCCTGCGTTCACTAACGCAGGGCCGTGCTGGTTTTTCAATGCAATTCTATGATTATGCGCTGATTGCAGAGAACATCACACGAGAACTACTTGAGCAGATGGGCATTTCCAGCCTGCATATGGGCTGGTGATAATGGTGACAGGAGAATGTATTGAAGGCTAACCGGTTGAGGATCAAGCTCAGAGCATACGATCACAGGCTTCTTGACCGCTCAGCGGCAGCTATAGTACGGGGAGTTGTGAAAACAGGAGCTACTGTTTCGGGGCCGATTCCTCTCCCTACTAAGAGGTCGGTCATTACGGTTCTGAGAAGCCCTCATGTGAATAAAAAATCACGTGAGCAATTCGAGATGAGGATCCACTCAAGGCTGATAGAAATAAAGGATCCTAATGAAGAAACCGCAGCTGCGCTTCGCTCACAGGATGTACCCGCAGGTGTGGATGTAGAGATGAACGAAGTATAAAAACCAGTTCTTATTCTAACTGATCCGGTTTTCCGGATTAAGAGATCTGCCGCAGCACCGGACAATGGCGGTTGTCGGTGAGCGGATTTGACAGAAACGCTTGTCCCTCCGCCTTTCAAGGGGACTTCAGCGATGGGAAGTGATTTATGAGCGGAATTATGGCTCGTAAGATAGGGATGACTCGCATTTTTGAAGATGACGGTAGAGCAGTCCCTGTCACTGTGCTTGAGGCTCAGCCGAATCCGGTTACCCAGGTCAAAACCCTGGAAACTGACGGCTATGAGGCATTACAGATTGGATACAGATCGAAGAAGCAGAAAAGATTGAACAAACCTCTTCTTGGCCATCTTGGTAAAAGTGATGCTCCCCCTGTTTCAAGACTTCGTGAAGTTCCTGTTCCGAAAGGTGATGTCAAAACCGGTGATTTCCTTACAGTTTCCATGTTTCTTCCCGGAGAAAAAGTAGACGTTACAGGAATTACAAAAGGAAAGGGTTTTCAGGGTGTTGTCAAGCGCCATGGATTCTCATCAGGAGATGCTACACATGGAACCAAGTCGCAGAGAGTCCCGGGTTCTATCGGGCAGTGCGCCACACCGTCAAGAGTCTGGAAAAACAAGAAGATGCCGGGGAGAGATGGCGGTACAAGAGTAACCGTACGTAATCTGGAAGTTGTCCGGATTGATGAAGAGCGCAACCTGCTTATTATCAAAGGCGCGGTCCCCGGATCCAAGAACAGTTATCTGCTCATCCGGAAAAGACGTTCGGGAGGTGACAGATAACTATGGCTGATGCAAGAGTGTATAACATGAATGGCGAGGAAATCGACAAGGTTGATCTTCCTGACGAGCTGTTCGGAATGAATGTTCCTACTCACATACTCTGGGAAGTTGTCAGAGCGGAATCATTGAATTCCCGCCAGGGAACGGTTGCCTGTCTTGGCAGGAGTGACGTTAAGTCTTCAGGTCATAAAGTATGGAGACAGAAAGGCACCGGGAATGCCCGAGCCGGCACCAGAGCCAATCCTATCTGGCGCGGAGGCGGCGTAACATTCGGACCGTCACCAAGAAAATGGAATATCAGATTAAACCGGAAAGTAAGAAAAAAGGCTCTTGCCGGTATTCTGAGTGAAAGACTGTCTGAAGGCAATCTCAGAATAGTAAGGGATCTGGAGTCAAGCGGGAAAACCCGTGAAATCGCAGAAATGCTTAATAACCATGAATGTTCAGACAAACGTACAGTTATTCTGGTTAGAGACAATGATGAAGGCTTATTCAGGGCTTCCCGGAATATTCCGAAACTTGCGACCCGACCTGCGCGAAGTATCTCCATTCATGACCTGGTCAATTCAGAAATAGTCCTCCTTTCTGAAGAAGCGGTTGATCTGCTGAAAGAAAGGCTGATATAATGGACGCAAGGCAGATGATCATAAGACCGATCGTAACCGAGAAAAGTACCGTTATCAGGGATATTTCCAACCAGTACTCATTTCGAGTGATTCCCCAGGCGTCCAAAAGACAGATCGCTGCAGCCATCGAGGAGTTGTTCGATGTCCATGTCACGAAGATCCGTACTATGAAGATGCAGGGAAAGATGAAACGACTGGGAAGAAATGTTGGCAGGAAAGCTTCATGGAAAAAGGCTATCGTAACCCTTGCTGAAGGCGATACGATCGACTTCTTTGAAGGGGTGTAAGCTATGAGCATGAAAAGATGGAAGCCGAACACTCCGGGAACAAGATTCAAGGTTTCCCCGGGATTTGATGAAATTACCGTTGATCATGGCGAGAAAACCCTTATGGAACCTCTTAAGAGTAAAGCCGGGAGGAACAACCGGGGAAGAGTCACCGCAAGACACAGAGGCGGCGGCCACAAGAAACAATACAGGATAATGGATTTCAAAAGAAACAAGTTCGGTATTCCCGGAAGAATTGCGTCAGTGGAATATGATCCTAACAGGTCAGCGAGAATTGCGCTGGTTGTCTATTCAGACGGAGAGAAGAGATACATTCTCGCTCCGGAAGGGCTTGTAGTCGGACAGACTGTTACGTCCGGTCCGGATGCTCCACCGGAGAACGGGAATCATCTCCCACTCTCCCGAATTCCACTCGGTTCAACAATTCACAATGTTGAACTCAAGCCCGGTAAAGGTGGTCAGCTTGCGCGATCAGCAGGAGTTTCCATTCAACTGATGGCTCGAGAGGGTAGACATGCTACTCTTAGAATGCCTTCAAGGGAAACCCGAATGGTCCCTGTCAACTGTATGGCAACCATCGGAACTGTTGGTAATTCCGAACATTTCCTGGTTGTACCGGGGAAAGCAGGAGCCCGCCGCTGGAAGGGTCGCAGACCCCATGTCAGAGGAGTCGCTATGAATCCTGTTGATCATCCAATGGGTGGTGGAGAAGGCAAATCGAGCGGCGGCAGGCACCCATGCTCGCCATGGGGACAGCTTTCAAAGGGTTTAAGAACAAGGAAGAAAAAAGCATCTGACAGTCTGATAACAAGACGCAGACCCACTGGAAAAAGGAGGAAGTAGGCTATGGCCCGTTCATTGAAGAAGGGTC
>JAIOQY010000175.1 GCA_021108435.1 Candidatus Aegiribacteria sp. | reverse complement strand
TTCGGGCAGGGAAGTTCCTACTTCTATGGCCTCGGACTGCTTTACGATGAAGAGGGACAGGATTCCTACTCGGCAGCTCAGTACAGTCAGGGATCTGGAATTCACCTGTCTTCAGGATGTCTGTG
Organism: Candidatus Aegiribacteria sp.; assembly: GCA_021108435.1. Taxonomy (NCBI): domain Bacteria; kingdom Pseudomonadati; genus Candidatus Aegiribacteria; species Candidatus Aegiribacteria sp. The sequence continues at coordinate 3,977 of JAIOQY010000175.1, read as the reverse complement.
GGACGGAGACGGGGATGACAGCTATTTCTCCAGAAACGGGCCTGCACAGGGCAGCGCCCATGACCTTTCGACAGGATTTCTCATAGATGGCGGAGGTAACGACTGGTACTGCTCCGACGGAGGGCAGTCTCTTTCTCTTACTAATTCAGCCACGGTCTTCATTGATTTTTCCGGAAACGATACTTACTGCGTCAGGGGAGGAGGACAGGGAGAGGCTCGCTGGGCAAGAGGTTCTTCGGGTGTGGGCGTTTTTCTTGATCTTGCGGATCATGACGTTTATGGAGAAGGAGCTGATTCCACCGGATGGATGGTGAATGAATACGGGACAGGAATTGATCTGGCACGGACTACTCCTGAGGCTTCAAATCCTCAGGATCCTGTTGGAGATCCGGAATCACTTGATCTCGATTCTCTTTTTTCAGTAGCTTCGGAATGGGGTGTGGGACCCAACAGAGACAGGGTAATTGCTCACAGAGAAGAGCTTGCGCAAAGGGGAGAAGAAGCGGTTCAATACATTATCAGTAATCACATGGGAACACTAAGCGGTCTGGAAAGCCGCGCCATGGAAAAAGTTTTCAAAGAGAATATTGACACTTCAATGGAACAACTGCTTGATCTACTTGGTAGAGTAAACAGCATTCCCCGGAGAAACGCAGGAAACCTGATCTATTTTCTGGGAAAAGCGGGAGACGACAGAGCAAGACTGCCGCTGGAGCAGTTGCTGGAAGAAGAAGACAGTACGTTCGTTAAGCTGAGAACAGGAACTATCAAGGCGCTTGGAGAGATAGGCAGCACCGAATCGATATTGATTATATCGCAGTTTGCGGCGGATTCATCCGGCAGGGTCAGAAGGGAAACGGCTGTATCTCTAGGGAAGATATGCGATCCGGGGGCAACAGAGATTCTGGAGGAACTTGCGCTGGACTGCAGCATCGACATAAGATCAGCAGCGGAGAAAGCTATTGAAATGATAGAAGAAAAAATATCCTCGATGGAGGAAGAAAATGAAGAGGTCGCGGAATAATCCTGTGATTTGACACCTTGCGCTCCCAGGCTTATTTTGCTAATGTGGACTTATTGACAGAAACATGAACTGAAACAGAAAGGAAAATCCATGAAAAAACTTGGACTTTTAGTACTTGTAGCCGGAATCATTCTGATGGCCGGCTGTGCAGGTGACGATCCTTCTGGACCCGGAGGCACGTTGTCTAAAGTAGAAAACCTTGAAATACTGGCAACATCTTCGGGCAGAACAGTCAATCTCAGCTGGACCGCTGTTACTGATGATATCGATGGATACGAAGTTTACTTCAAGAGTGATGGTGAAGGCGACTGGGACGCTCTCGACACCGTAACCGGAACAACTTACAGCCACACTGCGGACAACTCTGGAGACTACTCGGTAAGAGCGTACAAAGATGAAAACTTCTCGGAGCATTATGCGACTGAAAAAACCACGATGCCTATATTCATTAATGCTGATTACGAAATCTGGAACCAACACGCTCCCGATTGGGAACACTCGGGAATACTGTTCGAAGATGATGGAGCAACAACCGGACTTGCCAGCGAATCTTTCGATCAGGACCTCTACTGTTATAACGGAGGAAGTGGATGCTACACATGGCTCTATTCCGGTGATTATGGTACATATGGTAATGGCAGCCACACGGATATGTGGAATCACTCTTCCAACTATGCTTATCCCGGCGAAGGTCCGTGGGTATATGGTGCGATAGATGAAGTTGGAGACGTTGTCATTGCTGAGCTTTCAAATGGATACTACATCAAGATATACATTAAAGCCCTTCCTCACTACGAGGGCGGAACAGACAACGCATGGGGAATCACACTGTACTACGATTACCAGCCAATCGAAGGTCTTTACCTGTTTACAACGGACTCCAACTAAAGCGGGATAGCAACTTAAATGGAATGGCGGGGCCGCGGAGCCCCGCCTTTTCAATAGTGAGAGACCGTTGAACATTGAAAGTGGAATGAGTGGACCATGAGAATATCTTTGCTCATATGTGTGATTCTTCTCTTGGTTTCATGCAGCGATCCATGGGGGCCGGGTATTGCCATTACTGTTACTTCGCCGCCGGCAGGGGGCGCACAAGCAGACAACAGTTACATAGTGAACTGGATTCTGGATGCTCAGGGATACTCTCATGCCGGTATTGATCTATTTGTGGATACCGATCTTGACCCGAAGAGTGGTCTCATTCAGATAGCGGAATCATTGTCCGTTGAGTCAACCGGTTTCCTGTGGGACTGCGCACTTTTTCCGGAAGATAGCTATTATGTGAGAGCTATCCTTTATGAGGGAAATAATTCGGTATCCGATTACAGTGATGGAACCGTGACTGTCTCTCATAACTAGAGATATCTTCAGTATATAAGAATAGCAGGAGCTGGATTTCTGAATCAATAGAGAAAGGTTAACAGATATGATACAGATATTTCTTGCAAGCCTGGCGTTTGCTACATTCCCGGCTTCTCCCTCATTATTTCAGGGGCAGCTGCCATCAATCGTGCAGAATGAAGATACTCTAATTACGGAAACATCTTCACCGGTCTTCATTCAGACAGCTTCCATTTCCGATATAGAGAATCTTTCCGGCGGTAACTTCGGAGCGGCTGTTATAGATCTGAATACAGGAGATATTCTAGCCTCGTCCGGCAGAGGGGTTTTCCCGGTGGACGACCCTGATATTTTCATGCTGGCTTACTCTGTTGAGTTGATGCTGGAAGGAAAATTGGACCCTGATACTTTAGTCGGCCGCAACATAACGATCGCTGATGAATTTTGGAGGGCATTCCATGATTGCCGTGAATCCGCCGCGAGAGCGATGTGGGCTGTTGGACTTGAAAGCATCTCCTCCTGGGTTGCCTCCAAGGGAATGAATGATACGGAACTGCATGACATACAGCTTCAATGGGAAGACGCTCCAGCAACTAATCCATCTTTGAGTTCACTGGATGATATAACGCAGGCTCTTCAAATAATTCATTCAGGCATGGATATCCCCGCAGTTCCGGAGATCATGGAGAACCCGGATATGGGTGATGGACAGGCTTCATCTGTTGGACAGGGCTGGGATCTGTACGGATGGGTGGATTCAGGTCAGGATCATAAGACATACGTCCTGATAGCGATAGCTCCTGACGGTCGGGAGAGGGGGCTTGTGCTGCTCAGCAAAGACCTCTGCTGCGAGGGAAAAGGCGAGCTTGCCATGATGCTGCTCTGGCAGGCTTCACTGGGGCTGTAGACCTTGCCAAAGGGCTGATAATAGAGTAAAATACCAATTAGTTACTACTGAGTGGGTGGAATAGGCCACCTGTTCTTAGGAGGAGGAGAGTAATGAAAAAGGTATTCCTGCTGTTCTGTCTTCTTGCAATCACCGGCACGGCCTTTGCCGGCTTTTCGCTTGGATACAAACCTCTTGCTATCCCAGCATTTGTATCTGGTGAAGGTAATATCACATTTACTAACGTGAATCTTCTTCGTGTCGGCTTTGCTGCATCACCCGAATTCAGACTTGAATTCCTTGCCGGATATGACAAGCTCAACTTTGAATTGGATGTTGAAGGTTCATCGGTTGATGCCCATGAAACCGTCTACGTTATTGGTGCTTCAGGATTCTATGTGATCGCCAGTCCTGCCAATACTGTTTTCAGCATTGGCCTTTCCTTCCTTTACGGTAAGGGAACAGGGGAAGATACTGATGGAACTGATTTGCCAGAGACTTCCGGCTACGGCATCTACCCAATCATGAGGGTTGACTTCGCAATTCCGGGCGCGGAGAGATTCGCTCTGTTTACCGAATTCGGAGCCAGGTACCTTTCCACGACCACCGACTATGATGATGGAGTGGAGTACAAGTTCTCAGAACTGTCAACATGGGGCTCAGAGAATATTCTCGGAGGAGCCTACTACAGTTTCTAGAACGTAAGTGATTATGTCAGGGGCACGC
>JAIOQY010000174.1 GCA_021108435.1 Candidatus Aegiribacteria sp. | reverse complement strand
TTCAGCTTCCGGAAATTGTAACACCTGCAACACAGTGTATACCCGTGTTTGTCGATGTTCCCGGAGAAGTTCCGGAAGAACTTCTTGTATGCATTCATGACAGCGATTTCGGCAACTATCATGTGGTTGCCCTCGATGAATCAGGCTATGCGATTGTTGATCTGGACTCACCGCCAACCGGCGATATCACGGTAACCGTAACGGGTACAGGTGTGAGAAGAACCACATTGACAGTGCCCGAAGGAACAGGATCATCCGTTGTTATATCGAATGTGCTTATAGAAGACACATCGGATTACGGGCATCTCGCCCCCGGTGTTCAGGCAGACGTGGTTCTGACTCTTCTGAACCAGGGAACCGAGAGCCTTACGGGTATTGAACTCACGGCCCAGCTCACTTCTGGACCGGCTCAGCTCACACAGGCGTCCATATCCTACGGGGTGCTCTCTCCCGGCGAGAGCGGTCAGGGGAATGATTCTCTGGAGATAATCGTTGATGAGACTGCCTGTACCGGAGAGACTGTTCACCTGGACATCCAGATACAGTGTGATCAGGGAACATGGAATTACGATCTGCCTTTTCTCGTATTCGCGCCGGGTCTCTATTTCTCCACGTACTCGATCGACGACAGTTCGGGAGGCAACGGAAACGGATACGCTGAACCAGGAGAGTCATTCGATCTGCTGGTGGATATAGCCAACATAGGGCTGCTGGACGCTCAGAATGTCTCAGTACTCGTCTCCGATACCTTCAACTGGTTGACATGGAGCAGTGACAGCGGCTACACATCCATAATACCGGCGGACGGAACAGGAGGGCTTGTTTTCTCCGGCAGCCTTTCAAACGACGCGCCGACAATCGCCTTCGTGGAACTCCTGCTTGACATCTCAGCCGATCCGCTCTGGAACAGCCAGGATTCGATGATAATGGTCGTGGGCGACTTCGGAATCTCGGATGATTTCGAATCCGGTCCAAACGGATGGACCCATTCGGGAACGAATGATCTGTGGCACATTACCACATTGAACCCGCATTCCGGATCCAGCGGGTGGTACTGCGGAGATGAGTCTTCCGGAACCTACCAGAACGGCATGAACTGCGGTCTTGTCAGCCCGACCTTCTACATCGCTCCTGAAGCGGAACTTACCTTCTGGTCATGCTTTGCCCTCGACCTCTACGGCTACGACGGGCTTTATGTTCTGGCGAACAACCTGGATGCCCTGGTGGTGGATACACTCGATTTCATCGGAGCCGGCGGTCTGCTAGGAGCAGCACAGACCATGGACGGAAAGAATAATTTGCAGTGGCTGCCGAGAACTTACGATCTCTCATACCTGGATTATGGTTCACTTGTCAGGATCGAATTCTGGTTCTACACGGATTATGACGGTGACAATATCGAAGGTTTCTATTTGGATGACGTCTCTGTAGATGGATTTACCCTTAACCTTGGTCTGGAAGGTTCAACTGTTCCCGTTCATGTAGGTCGGCCGTCACCCAACCCATGTATCTCATCCTTTACCCTGCCGCTTACACTCGAGAGCCTTTGCTGGACAATGAGCATCTACGACATTTCCGGACGGCTTGTTCTGAAAAACAGCTTCGATGAACCCCTGACAGGCTCTCTTGTTGTCGATACATCCGACTTTGCTCCCGGGATCTACCTGTTGAAAATAGAAGCCGAAGGGATTCAGTACATCCGCAGAACAGTCGTACTGGGACAGGAGAAACCATGAGCCTTAGAATAATCATTTCGATGATGATCGTTTCCGGTTCGGTATTCGCGGGAACATCGATCCAGACCGACTGGTCCGGAGGCCCGGGATTACAGGGACCGGTTATCGAATGGGGCAATTGTTTCTGGGGAGCAGAGAATGCAAACTGGCTCGAATGTCCGGGAGGGTTGATACTTGGGAACTGCAGTGAAGTTCATCTGGTTGATTCCATCAGGTCAAAATCCGCGGCGGCAGCTGATTTCGACTGTGATGGAGATATCGATGTTCTTATACAAACAATCAGCAACTCATTCATACTGCTGTTCAACCTGGATTATGGATTGGAATGGGAATCAGACTCTCTGAGCATACCACTCCTCTATAACTATGCAGTATCGGATTTCGATGGAGATGGTGATCCGGATATAGCTGGCATAAGAGGATGTACGACCATAATGTACTGGAACCAGGGTAACTCAATCTGGGTTCCGGATACGATCCAGATCTTTTCCGGAACTGGTATGGGTTTTGTTCTCGGAGATTTCAACTGCGATTTCAACACGGATATTGCTCTGAGCGTTTATCAGCACGGCATTGTATGGCTTGAGAACCCGGGCGGGTCCGGTGTATGGACCTGCTGGGAAGTCTCCCCATCGGCAGCAATCTCCAAAATCATGTGTTCGGGAGATATCGATGGCGACGGCGACACAGATCTGATCTCATGCAAAAACGATTCTATCCTGATTTACGTGAATCAGGACACCGGTCTCACATGG
>JAIOQY010000173.1 GCA_021108435.1 Candidatus Aegiribacteria sp. | reverse complement strand
CTCTTGATCCCGACAACACAGAATCCGAAGAAGATATCCGGAGGAAAATGGAAGGTCTCGGCTACTTAGAATAGTTTCTTAACGTATACTCCGAATATTATCACTAATATATTATTAATAAGCCATCTAGTTGACGAAACAGACTACGTCCCTGGATTGTCAAGGTAGCCCAGGTCTTTGAGTTTCCTGAGAATCTCTTCCTCTTCATCAGGATGAACATCGTATTTTGGCGGGGGAACCAGACCGGCGAGTTCAAGATCCCGCATGAATGTATAATGAGCGTTTTTCAAGCATAGCTCTGATTCGTCTATTTCCCTTATTTCGAAATTTACTCCCGAGTTAATTCCCGGAGATTCATTGCCTGACGCGATAACAATAACACCATGATTTGCAAGCATAGCGCATGCAGCGGCTTTTGCCCTTTCGTTCTCTTTCATACCAAGCTTCTCAATAGCTTCAGAGTGAAATACTTCTACTTTCCCTCCTCTATCTTCGATCTCGCTGCCAAGTTCATCCAGAATGGATTCATCTGAGCCGGCTTCAGTTCTGATCCAGATAATGAGCCCTTTCAATTGTTTTCTCCCTTTCCGGCAGCGTCCATAAGGATTTGTGCTATTTCGGGCCTCGTGAATTCAGGTGGAGGCATTTTGCCTTCGATAAGCATCTTTCTGACTTTATTACCTGAAAGAAAAACATGGTGTTCACTGCCATGAGCACATGTCTTCAAGGTTGCCATTCCACCGCATTTCTCGCAGAAGAAAGCGTGTTCGAACTTGAGAGGTACAATTCCCAGCTGATCCTTATCGAAACTGTCAAATATCATCTGAGCATCGTAAGTACCATAGAAGTTGCCTACTCCCGCATGATCTCTTCCCACAATAAAATGGCTGCATCCGTAATTCTTCCTTAGAAGGGCATGAAACACTGCCTCTCTTGGCCCGGCATACCTCATTGCCGCTGGAAACACGCTCATGGCAACCCTTGTTGAAGGATAGTAATCTTTCAGAATTTCTTCGTAGCAGTGCATTCTCACATTAGCCGGAATGTCTCCTGATTGAGTCTCACCAACAAGTGGATGAAGAAGAAGACCATCAACTATCTCCATGGCGCACTTCTGGATATACTCGTGGGCGCGGTGTATGGGATTTCTAGTCTGAAATGCTACTACTGTATTCCAGCCTCTTGCTCGGAAAAGAACCCTGGTCTCTTTAGGATCCAGTCTATACTTCTGAAATTTCTCAGATTCTCTCCGTCTTATGGAACGCACTCTGCCGCCTATATAAGTTCCAGAAAGGCTGTTCAGATATGCTACTCCCGGATGTGAGTCGTCGGAAGTCCCAAGAGTTTTCTCGGCTTCAGAAGCAAGATCAGCCTTAAACACATCCTCTATTTCCATATCTCCCCAGATAAGCCCATTCTCGTCCTTGAGCCCGACATGATCACCTTCTGATACTTCAGGATCGTTCGTTTTTCTGGAAAATACAACGGGAAGAGACCACACCGGTCCTGATGAAAGGTGCAGAAGATCAACAGCAGACACGTAGTCATCACGGCACATGAATCCCTCAAGCGGGCTCATGGCTCCGTTACCTATCATCTCCAGATCATTCTTTTCTCTGGCGTTTAATGTAAGGAGGATTCCATTCTCGACCTGACGTACGATCTCCTCAGCCTTTTCTCCCTCATACTGCCTGTCTGTCAATCTTCCACCGTGTGGAGATACAAGCATCTTCTCCGCCTTTCTTTCCATCTAATATGAATCCAGCTGATTGAACATGAAAAAGCAATAAGTGCACTCACTGTAAAATGCATGTCATTAATGCAATTATCCATAAACATGCCTGCAATTCAGCAGAAATATATTTCAGTGCTACATTTCATGCTACTTCAATTGAATACCTCATGACTGGTCAGGAACCGTGAAGTTATCTATTTTTGAAAACAACGGAAAGGAAACAAATATGACTGATGTTCCAATAAAGGTTAATAATCTGGAGAAATCTTTCAGGAAAACACTTGGGTTCTCCAGTTTTAAGGCTGTTGATTCATTAAGCTTCCAGGTTAAAAATGGAGAAATACTTGGATTCCTTGGCCCTAACGGCGCAGGTAAAACAACCACTATCAAGTGTATTCTCGGATTACTCAAGCCCACCTCCGGAGATGTGCTGCTCTGGAATGATTTCCCCGCGACTAAGAATGTAAGAACAAGAATAGGCTACGTTCCGGAAAACCCGGATTACGAAGAGATTTTTACACCTCTTGAATTCATGACAATGTTCGCTTCAATGCGCAGACTGGATATTTCGAAAGAGCAGATGATATCGATACTCGGAAGAGTTGGACTTGAAGCATGGGTTAAAGTCCGTATCAGGAATTTCTCAAAAGGCATGAAACAGCGCATGAGCCTCGCTCTTGCTCTTCAATCTCAACCAGAACTCCTTATCATGGATGAACCAACCGGCGGTCTCGATCCTGCGGCAAGGAAGGAATTTCGTGATGTAATTCTTGAAGAGAACAGTCGGGGAGCTACAATATTTCTATCTTCACATCTGCTTTCCGAAGTTGAGACCATATGTGATCGGGCTGTTATACTGTCCAGAGGTAAAAAAGTTACAGAAGGTAATCTTGATGATCTGCTGAGAACCGAGGATCTGTTCAGTATTTCATTCATGGTTTCCGTCGCGGAATCTGATGAACCTGAGAAAAAAGTGGTCACAGCTGCCGATTTACAGAAGACAATAGACGAACTGCGTCAAGTCGGGAATATTATCCTGGAAGTAAAACCGGTATACAGAAGTCTCGAGGAAGTCTTCCTCTCTGCTACAAGGGGAGGCAATTTATGAAACCGGTAATGACCTTTGCCCTTATGACTCTCAGAAATCTGCTGCGAAGAAGGACAATCTGGGGGATCAGTATTGTTATCCTGCTTGCCTTATTCGGTATAGGACAGATTCCGGGCTATGGTATTTCAAATGAAGGTAGATTCATTCTTGACTTTGGTCTCTTTGGTCTTGAAATAGGTGCTCTTCTCCTTGCAATAGGGCTTGCAGCCAATATCTATCCGAGAGACAGGGAGCAGAAAACAGTAATGCCCCTTATTGCCGTACCTCTGTCACGCGGACAGTATCTGATGGGGCGGTTTATCGGCGCTGCGATAGTTCAGGCTGCAGCGATGCTTGTCGGCTGCATCGGATTAATGGTAATACTCCTTATGAACGGGCTAATAATTCCAGTGGATCTATTCCCGGCAACATGTCTTCTTCTGGTGGAAGGGTGGTTTCTTCTTGCTGTAGTGTTCTTTTTCAGTTTCTGGACCTCTCCCCCGCTTAATGCACCATTAACCATTCTTCTGTTCATATTATCACAGATGTCTGTTTCAGGATTCATTGGTATCCTTCCGGGGGCTCAGGGATTTATGCGCTTTTTAAGGCTTCTGCTGCCGCACATGGACGTCTTCCATATCAAAGACCCGATTGCCCACGGAATAGGCATACCTGGTGTCTATTTCCTTCTTGCTACCCTTTACGGACTGGCTTACATGGCGTTCATGCTTTCCATCGCTCTTGCAGTGTTCAGAAGCAGGGATCTGAAATGAAGTATTTAGCGTTAATAGTATTGCTTGCACTGATATTTCTAACAGGATGCAGAATAGACTACGATCTTGAAGAGGTTGCTCCGCCTGAACATCTCGGTGAAATTCATGATCATGAACATGTTCACGAACATGATAGTACTTCTATATCAGGCAGCAACAGGCATGTGCATGAAGCAGGCGCGCGAAACCACGGAACAGGATGGTTTTTCAATCAGCCATGGGCTGCCAGATTCATCTGGAGTAAGATGATAAGAGATACTGTCATTCTTGTTCTTCTTGCTGCTGTAATTCTTCTTGCATCTCGCTACCGATTAAGGAAGAAACATTGAAAGGGAGAATTGTTCCATTTGTTGCTGCAGCCATATTTCTGACTGTCGCCGTCTATTCCGGAGGACTTGCCGGACAGGCTGCGATTTCCGATAACATCGCTACAGAGGCTGTATCAAAAGGCATCGGACAGATTGGTAGTTTCTTTGCCGACATTCTCTGGCTGCAGCTTGATCAGTACCATCATATCTGGATGTATCAGGGAAACGAATGGTTTACCGCGACAGACTATCTTCCTCAACTGTGGCTAATAACTAAACTGGATCCAACTTTTTGGGAAGCATATATTGACGGCGGCTACCAACTAGCGATTAATCTTGGCGAAATAAGTGAAGGAATCAAGCTTCTTCAGGAAGGTGTAAGAAATTGCCCGGAAAATGAGCGCGTGCTCTGGGAATACGCTGTAGTTCTCTGGGAAGTGGATTATCACAGCCCGAGAGAAACGGAAGAAGCAACATGGCAGTATCTCAGGATTGTACGAGATAAGCGCGGTCTCGTTGAAGAACCGTGGAATGAAGGAAACGCTTATCTTCTGCTTGAAAAAGTATTTGAGCAGGACACTCTAAGGCGAAACAACCTTGCGATATCCAGGCTTTATTCAAACAGGTCCAGTTTTATTAGACAAGTACGGGGTGAAGATCTCTGGAGCAATGAGGACTGATCTACATCCAGGATATCAACTCTTCTGCTCAAACGTGTCTGTATATCTTATTGATTCTCCGTCATGTAAGTAAAAAGCGGAATATCAGTATCTGTGCAATTATTATGCTTTAAGCGAGACGAAGAATGAGTGAAGCTAATCACAACTGGGAGCCTTTGTCCATTCAGGAGGTTGCTGAGCTCCTTTCCGGACTATCCGTGCCCTGGTGGATTGCCGGAGGTTATGCAATTGACCTTTTCGTCGGTCGCGAGACGAGATCACATGGTGACATGGACGTTCTCATTCGTCGCGATGACCAGCTTGAGGTTCAGAGATACTTGTCGGACTGGGATATGCACAAGACTCAACAACCAGGTCTCAAACCATGGCCCATCGGTGAATTCCAGGATCGACCGTTCGATGACATATGGTGTCGCTGGAAAGAAGGTTCTCCATGGCAACTCCAGCTTATGCTCCTCGATACCGATGGTGATCAATGGGTATTCAAGCGCGACCAGACTATCCGTGGCAGCATTGATAGTCTTGGGATACTCGCTTCCATTGGTGTATTTTACATTGCCCCTGAAATCCAGTTACTGTACAAGGCCAGGCTGGATACGCTCGATAAAGATGAATTCGACTTCCAGACTGCAATTCCCTTTATGGAGGAATCGTCATGCACATGGCTGCTTGAGTGTCTTGAGAAGCGATTCCCGGGCGGACACTCCTGGATTGATCAACTAAAGAAAAGACAGGCAAATACAAGCCATTGAAGCGACGGGTGACACTGCGCTTCATGGCAATGTTAACCGGAAAATGAAAGACACTTATGCCAGTTATTCTGGATACTTATTCTGAATTCCTTTCCTATTGGGAGAAATACAAAAACCTTCCGGTGAAGGAACAGATCGAGGGCTGGGCTTTCGAGTACATGGGCATGTGGCCTGACCTCCTGAAGCTACAGCAGAAAGACTATAGCGACATATCGGAAGACTGGCGTGAAATAGCTTTGGATAGAGTATTCCCTTTTCTGCACAGCCGCCTGAATTCCATGCAGGAAGCACATGGCAACCTTATCGGGCTAATCGAACCACTGCACAATCTTGCTATGGAGAAATTCAGTGTCAATGAATTCGATGTTCTATATGTGATTTATGTAGGAATAGGATGCGGGGCAGGATGGGTTACAAGAGTGCGTAATTCGCAGGCAATTCTTTTTGGTCTCGAGATGATCGCCGAGTGCGGGTGGACAGAATCTGATTCACTGAAAGGCTTAATAGCACATGAAATAGGTCATGCAATACATGGAAAACTCAGACAGGATCCGGAACTGAATCAAGAAAATGGACCCTGGTGGCAGCTTTATACGGAAGGATACGCACAGCGTTGCGAGCACATCATAATGGGTCGTAACAGCTGGCGTGAATTAACCGTCCTTAATACTTCTGACTGGCTTGAATGGTGTACAGAGAATAAGAGCATGCTTGCCGGGAAGTTCCTTCAGATGGTTGAAGAGGAAACTGATGTTCGTCCATTTTTCGGCTCGTGGTTTGATATACAGGGTTATAAGCAGTGCGGATACTATTTAGGTCACGAGGTGATATCGGACTTAGAACAGGAATGTGATATCAGGAAGCTGGCCGTACTGAAAGATGTCAGGCTCACAATGAAATCCGTGCTGGAGTCATATATCAGTAACGGTTAACAACCCGATTCTTGAATCCAGTTCTCAATATGCAGATCAGGAACTCTCTCAAATTCTTTTACATTATTGGTTACAAGAATTAGATCTCTGGTAAGACACTGCGCTGCAATCAATAAATCATATGGACCTATTGGAGTACCATTCTTATATAGAAAAGTTCTCAATGCACCAAAGGCTCGAGTATCAAGATCAGTAAATGGAACTATTTCAAAGCAGGAAAGAAACTCCAGAAGAGCGATTCTGTTTCTTTCAGGAAATGCGCTTTTTGCAATTCCATATTCAAGCTCAGCAACTGAAATGGCAGATACTCCGATATCGAAAGCTTTTTCTGATTCAAATCTCTGAAGTAGATACTCAGACTTCTTCTTAATCAAATATATGCATATATTTGTATCTATAAGGTACATTCAGAAAACTCTCTTTTGATCCTCTGGCTGCCTGCGACCATCAGAGAAAACATCATTTGAAAACTTTGCCAGGCTATCTCGAAGAGAACTCCATGGGACATGCATTGATGAAAGCACTAAAGAATTCCCAACTCTTTGGATGTAGAGTTCACTTTCCTCTATCGCATATTCCTTAGGTATCCTGACCGCCTGGCTGTTACCGCTTTTGAACACTTTTGCAGTATGCATTTAACTACCCCCTTTCTAATCAAAGTATATATGCGTGTATATACATAGTCAAGATGCGATTCATAAATTCTATCGTACTTGAGTCATACAGACAGTTGCTTTATGGGATTTCGTGAAAGGCTTGAAACAAAAATGAATCTACCGGACTGTATCAGGGCCTTCGTACGCCTCATCCCTCCTGCTGCTCCAGCATATGGCAACTGCGGTTGAGTCACTCTCGTTTGCGAAAACATGGCGAACTCCAGGATCAATATTGAGGATATCCGCCTCGGAAAGAGTGTATTCTTCATCCAGATCGGGCATTCTTATGACAAGTTCGCCCGCAAGCACGATTACTTCCTCGTTTCTGCCGGGGTGTGTATGATTCCCTCGAACATTTCCGGGTTCAATTGAAAATATATGGCAATTTGAAATTAATGATGTTGATCGAAGGTGTTCAAAGGGGTTGATCACATAGCCTCGAGCATCTTCGTGAGTGTCCAGTTTTCTGCGGGGACACGCATTGAGTTTCATGTCCCCTGCTGTTCTGGCTGTTTCATTCATCTTTATTCTGCTTCTTTCTATCGAGGTAACTTCTTATCTGGACAGCTCTGCTTTTGCCGACGCCGGGGACTTCCATGATTTCTTCTATAGTAGCAGTGTTAATCCTTGCGGCACTGCCGAAATGATTAAGAAGCCGAAGCTTTGTAGCTGAGCCTATTCCTGGAATATCATCAAGTACTGAATGCAGGCTGCCTGAAGAGCGTTTCTGCTGGTGGTAGTGAAGAACAAATCTGTGAGCCTCGTCTCTTACACTTCTGAGTAAAGACAGCGGGGTTGAATCAAGGGGAAGTTTGATTACTCTTTCGGAGACGCCTTCAAGAAGCACCTCTTCCCTCTTGGATATAGAGACAAAACAGATCTTCTCCGCCCACTCCTCCGCTGCTCGAACTGCTGCTCTGAGCTGAGTTATCCCTCCATCTATCAGGAAGATGTCCGGATACTCATCCTCAAGTTTCGATAGATACCTGTCGACTGCGGAGGCTATCATAGCAGGATCGTCCCTGCTTATCTTTGAAGACATGGAAAATCGTCTGTATCCTGATTTGTCAGGATATCCTTTCCTGAAGCTGACAATTGCCGCGACAGGCCATGATCCCTGTATTGTGGATGCGTCCAGACATACAATCCAGTTCGCTGGTCCATTTAGATTAAAGATATCTGCAATAGCCTCAAGAGCTGCTTCAGTGCTTTTTCTGCTTCCATTCGGATGCTTCCATGAAAGACGCACAAGGAAATGTTCAAGGTTTCTTTGAGTCAACTGAAGAACTTCTTTTTTCCCGCCGCGTTCGGGGACGAATAATCTGACCGCCCCGTTTCTTTTTACCGAAAGCCATTCAACAAGTGCCGCATGGCCGTCAGGGATTTCCGGAACAAGTATTTCCTTTGGTATATCCTGTGTTTCTGAATAATATGCTCCCAGCAGTATTGAAATTCGTTCGTTCACCGGCGCAAGTTTCCATTTGCTGTCAAAAGGCATTCTGAGAACTCCTGTGAAGCGTCCTCCACGCATCCGCATCACAATTCCCCAGTTGTCCTTAACCGCTATGGTGTCCCTGCTGATGCTGTCCTGAATGGAATCAGGAGCGGGCCAGCCGAAACTGTCAAGGCGGGAAAGGAGATCCCGCAGTCTTCCCGCTTCTTCATAATCCGTTTCCTCTGATGCTGTGTTCATGAGAGTCTCAATGCGTTTTCCAGCCCATTCCCAGTCACCCCGAAGAATTCTGAGCATTTCCTGAACAGTGCTGCTGTATTCTTCTGCAGTTACATTACCTGTGCATGGTGCCTTACAGCGACCGATCTGTCCCATGAGGCATGGTCTTTCATTAGCTGGTGGAGTTTTCCCCCCGCACCTTCGGAGAGGAAAGGTATCAAGCAGGAATTCTTCAAGCTTTCTCAGATTTCTTGCATCAGGATAGGGACCGAATCGGGGTCTTCCTGAAGCGTTACTCTGATCTCTTGTGACCTGCAATCGGGGGAAATTCTCATCTGAAGTGATTTCCAGGTAAGGATACTTTCCGGAATCTCTCAGGCGGACATTGAGAGGTGGTTTCCGGATACGGATTAGTTCAGCTTCAAGAACAAGCGCATCTACTTCAGATCCGGTGATAATCCATTCTACTGATACAGCCTTTTCAAGAAGAAGCGTATGGCGGGAATCGCCGGGGTTGGATAGATGCCCCTGAAGCCTGCTTCTGAGACTTTTCGCTTTACCTATGTAGAGTACCTTCCCTTGCTCGTCCAGGAAGCTGTAGACGCCCGGAAGACGCGGTGCTCCGGCTACCGATTCTTTAAGACTTTGTGATCCGGCCACGTCTCATCGCCAGTGAAAATACTGATCTGGCATCTTTTCCACCAATAGTGACGAAAACCGCAAGAAATACTGCCACTGCTCCAAGAGAAACTCCTGTAATAGATAGTATCCCTTTCAGTGTAGAAGCGGCTGATAAGGAAATTACGGATGGAGATAAAAGCCACAGAAACATCAGTGTCAGAATACCTGCGGGTATCATTGAGAGCCAGGCAAGTTTTGAGGATTGGACAACTGGGCCGAGTTTCCTTCTGAGCGCTATTCGGAGAATCACAAAATTGAGCATGGAGGAAATGCTGGTTGCGAGAGCCAGGCCTGCCAGCGGGCGCGCTATTCCGGTTCTGATGAATGCCAGGGTCAGAACGATGTTGAGGATGATATTCAGGCCCATGCAGCTTATCGCGATCTTAACCGGTGTTTTTGTGTCCTTCATAGCGTAGAAGACCGGAGCAGTGATTTTTACAGCTCCGTAGAACAGGAGTCCTGCTGAGTAGTAAACAAGGGCGGCGCTGGTCAATGCTGTGGATTCAGCTGTGAACGCTCCCCTGGCAAGAATAATTTTTACAACGGGTTCAGCAAGAAACAAAAGGCAGAATGTCGCTGGAATCATCAGGGCTGCAAGCGCAAGTGTGGCTCTGCCGAGTGTTTTACCTGCGTCCTGAAGCTTTCCGCTGGCTGTCTGTCTGCTGAGAGTAGGCAGAAGAGCAGTGGCGAGTGAAATTGCGAAAACTCCCTGCGGGAACTGCATTATCCTGTTTCCATATGAAAGAGCAGCAACACTTCCGGGTTCAAGCATTGATGCTATCATCTTGTCCACAATGATGTTTACCTCTGCGGCAAGAAGCCCTACCAGTGCTGGAAAGGCAAGCATTCCGACTTTTCTGACTTTCGGATCTTTCCAGTTGAAGTCCGGCTTGAACCTGAACCCTCTTCTTCTTAGCGCAGGGAGCTGAATCAGAAGCTGGAACACCCCTCCTGCCATTACTCCGATTGAATATCCCCATACGGGCTGGTCAGGAAAAAACCATCTTGACAGAAGCAGAATTCCTGCAAGAGCAGAGAGGTTGAATAGTATTGGAGCACTGGCAGGGGCCAGGAAATGCCTGTGCGCGTTGAGAATGCCCATGACAACTGAAGCGCATCCGACCATGAGAATGTAAGGGAACAGAAGACGCAGAAGTCCGGCAGCAAGTTCGGATTTACCAGGAATATCAGAGAAACCGGGAGCGAATATTCTTATTATAAGAGGCGCAGCCACTATTCCAACAAGAACGATTATCAGAAGAGCAACTGCAACAAGTGACAATATTCTGCTTCCCAGTTTGAAAGCATCCCGCTTACTGTCTTTCATAAGAATCTCGGTGTATGTGGGTACAAATGCAGCGCTTGCGGTTGCTTCACCGAACAGCCTTCTGAGAGTATTTGGGATTATAAAAGCAAGCGTGAAAGCATCAGCGGCCATGCCTGTGCCAAGTATCGCAGCCTGTGCCACATCGCGAAGCAGGCCCAGTATCCGGCTTGTTACTGTAAGTCCTCCGAGCAAACCGGTGGCCCGTGCGATCCTTGATGCTTCCTGCTGTGGAGTGCCAAGATCCTGAAGGTTTTCATCAAGTCTTATTCTCTCTTCAGAACTCATTCGGAATCTGACCCTTTCGGCATTTCATATGTTTTCCGCATGCACAAGTATTGGTTCAAGCTGGTCTCTGAGCAACGGGTTCAGATTTACGGCTCTTTCGGCGGCCTGTACTGATTCATGGCACTTTCCATTCGACCATAGCGAAACTGCATAGTTCTTCCATAAAGTGGGGGATTCAGGCGCGATAATAATTGCCTTCTCGAACTCCAATAATCCTTCAGCGGAATAACCCAGGAGTGAATGGGAGATTCCCCTTAGATTGTGTAAATCCGCTCCATAGAATCCTCTGTTCGAAGCATAATCCAATTCTTCCAGAGCGCCGACTGGATTCCCTGATTTTATCATGTTCTCTGCTGCAAGAGTTGAAGTAAGTCCCGATCTTACCATACCAGGGTAAGTTACAAACAGTGAGATAATAATAATCACAAGGGCTGCAAGACCGGTATATCGGAGAAATTTCCTGTCAGGAACAGCAGATGCCGAAAGGAACCAGAAAGCGGGAATAGCGGTTAATCTGAATCTTGCGGAGGGAAAAAACACAAAAGCTGATATCACTCCAGCACAAATGATGGAAACAGCAAGATCATGCCAGAAGGTTCTGTTTTTGGCGAAACACCTTACTGATCCAATGGATATAGCCATCAGTGAAAGCGGCAGCAGTAGAATCAGTATTGTCTTTTTCAGCAGCCAGCCCGTTTCAAGATTTCTGCCAGGTCCCGGAAGAGTGAAGAATGCAAGTATTTTCTGCGTTCCCATTCCAAACCACGTAACAGGTGAAGATGTAATCGCATGTGAAGCTCTATGAAGGAATGCTGAGTCTCCCCCGCTCTCCCGATCTCCCATGGCCACGAGTTCCTCGAATTCAGTACCCGGAGGTGTTGACAGAAGCTCCCAGTCCGTCCCCAGCCAGAGATTTTCAGCTCCGTTGACTGCAATTACAGGTCCTGCGCCTGCTGAAATGTTCATTATGACTATCGGTAAAATGGAAAGTGCTGTCCCGGCGGCATATATGCTCCATTCCCTCAATCTGTATCGAAAAGAGAGAAAAAACAGCACTGCCGGTATCAGCACCAGTTCTGCTCTGAAGAGCGCAGATGCTCCTGCGAGAAATCCGGCAAGAAGGAATTTCTTCCGCTTTGCCAGCAGCAGCGAAAAGGACAGGAAAGCAGCGGCTGGAACTGCCGGAAGGAATTGAATTCCAGAAAGAACGACAAATGGGGATAATGCGATTCCTGTGCAGCAGAAGTAAACCCATGAACTTCTCTGTTTCCTAAAGGCCAGTAGAAAGGCGATTGCGGGAAGAAGGGAAATAAGTGAAATTACCACCCGGGAAGTCAAAGGATGATCGGCTGCGTTCGTAATCATTGCTAATACGAACATGCCCGGTGGTCTCGATAAACCGTCAAATCCAGGGACAACAGGATTCATGGTGTAGGTTTTTTCATCAACGTACAAGCCGTTAAGTGGCAGAATGCTGTTTACGGACGTGAACGTCCATATCCTGACACCAATAGCGGTCACTACAAGAATAATAAGGAATAGAGTCAGTGGATATTTCATTATCTTGCTTCGAGAAGCACAGGTATCCGTCGCAGGATCCCGGTAGTATCAGTTAATGTTATGGTATCTTCCGTTTCAACAATGGACAGTACTGAATCACTCTGAACAGAGGCACATCCTTCAAAATTCCAGATTCTTCTCAGATTTCCTGATATGATCTGCGTTTCACCCCATGATACAGTCGGCAGGATATCGCAATACTCGCCGTCTTCTGCAGGTACGGACCATCTGCCGGAAGAGAAGAGTGAAGCGGGTTGAGCAAGATCAAAAGGATCGGCAATGCTTATTGAATCGGGAACCACAAGACGGCCGCTTTTCCAAGTCCATTCAGACAGAACAAGTATCATCTCATCCTCCGTAAGACCGGCGAACTTTCTTCGGAGCAGCATATCGAACCGTCCCCTGCAGTTAATCACTAATCTGAAGTAACCTGTCTGCGGATCAATGCTCCACTCTTCTATGAGATAGTTCTCAGCACCTGAATTGGGGGCATGAGTAAGAAGAACACCCTTATCAAGAACATAGAGTGTGTCAGGTTTGAAGATAAAGAAGGCAGGTGTAAGATAAGCGGAAGGCTCAACAAGCCACGACCGCTCATCATCTGTTTCAATCCTTACAAGGTATCTTGTCCATCCATTCGGAACAGGCAGTAAAGGATGAAGTTCCGTTGCCGGAAGAATGTATGCCTGAAGACCCAGTTCATGACACATTGCGGTAAACAGAACTGCCAGCTCGAGGGGTGTTCCGTCTCTGGAATCCAGTATTTCCTGCAGGCTTCTTATCTCGGTATCGGATATCCCCGTTTCACTCCTTCTAAGTCCCATACTGTTGCATATAAGGCTTCTTGCCCTTCTTACCTGTGACCACTCGTCCGCACCTGCTGATGTCGTCTGAAGAGCTGCTTCCCTAAGATCAGGCGGATGAGGTCTGCTGAGAATATCACTTACTGAAATGAGGATGTAATCATAGAGATCCTCAAATGACTGGAAAGGTGTAATCCAGAGCTTTCCAGCTGAATCAGAGCAGGTGTACATGAACCCATCATCAACAATTCTTTCAGTATAATCCTGACCGGCCCATACAAGATTATCCGGGATATCGCCGTGAAGCCTGAAACAGCATGAATCCGGGAATATCCCCTTGACCGATGGAGCCAGAACAGCCCAGGGTCCTTCTTCCCAGTTTTCACTCCAGTCCCTTATGAGGATTCTGTAACTGATCTCCATACCTTCGCGTAGAGCGGGAAACGCCACAACGTGTGAGCGCGGCCAGCCGCCTGATCCTGATAATGTATCAGCCGCCCATTCCGGGATATGCCCCGATTCCATTCCGGGATAACCAAACATCGCTTCTTCGAGTTCGATTGACTGTATATATGGATTAAATCCATGAGCGATACGGCTTAAAAGCCTGTCGCTTCCCTGAATACCACGGATATCGATTGTTTTATAGAGTGTGTCATCCTTTAGAGTAATAGAAATCGAATACAGTGATATTATTGACGGTGCAGCAGATACTGCAGATATGATAAGAATCGGTATCATGATCCATCGAATCACCGGAACACCACTGTTCTGAAGAATCCTGACATTCTCGAAAGAAGCCCTGACCTCAAATCATCAAGTTGATGTAAATCCGGAATCATCGGTAAAAGAGACATTGATTCTTCCATACATAGAGTATCATCATTATGACAAAATTCGATGCTGTAATTATTCGCGAAATATGGATCGGGAATTTCAAGATGAGCTGAAGGCAGTTCCGTCAGATTCAATCTCAAATATGCGCTGTATGTCGTTTCAACAAAAACATTATCCCTTACATCCGGAAGCACGAATGCAGATGCTCTTGAACCGATCAGGTCGAATGTTTCAAGCCCTGGAACCAGCATGTAGAGGTTATTATTCTTTTTGATAACACTGCACTCCCATGATCCGTATCCGTGCAAGGTAAGAGGCTGTCCGGTTATTTCCAGATCGCCGTCAATATGGATCTCTGAGCCTGGAAGCAGACCAAACAGAGTCTCTATGAGTTCCGATCTTTTCTCGGGCGGTACTCCGGCAAGCATTGATCTCAAAAGCTCGTCAGCCGCGCCGGACATACTGACACTGATGTTGCCATGGATTAGTTCCGATTCAGCATCAACAGCACCATCTATGTGAATAGAAAGTGAATCCAGGTTATTTATATCAGGAAAACTTTTCAATCCGCTCCCTGAAGCCGTTAAGGGCAGATATGCCGAACCTCTGAGCATGTATGAGTACCCTTCTTCCGAGAAACTGTTCGAAGGGTCCAGATAAAGCACTTCATCCGAATTGAGATCCAGAGCGACAAGCATGTGATCAAAACTTCGAGAACCCACCAGTTCGGTGATGTTTCTGGACGTTGAAGTAAGAACCGCATAAGGATCATGTCCGGCTCTTCGAAGAAGCCATAGCAGGAGAACCGCCTTGTCTCGGCATACACCAGCATGATCACCCAGTGTTTCAAGAGGATAACGAGGTGAATAACCGGGATCTCTGCCCCAGTTTCCGCTGAGGTATTCAATCTCCTCTGAAACCCACGCGGAAATATTACCTGGTTCATATCCTGTTACCGCCAGAATGGAATCAGCGACCGGTTCGTAATCCTGCATGAGTGTTTCATCAAGAACAGCGAACAATCCGGAGCTTACATCGAACGGTTTGTGGCTGGCAATCGTGATGTAAGGGCTGCATTCAGCAGTGTTTTGTGAGAATGGAAGCGTTTCAATCGGACTATGGGAGTAAGTATTCCATGAAAAGCATACCGTTGTATCGTTGAATACTGTTATTCCCGGCTCAGGGAAATCGGTGGAAGAAATATTGATTTCCCGATCATCAGGCCAGAACACTCTGAAACTTCCAGAGTCGATACTGTCTCTTGCCGCCGCATAAAACGTATACGAGAAGAAATCATCCATAGGCAGATAGTCGATATGACGTCTTATCTCTATTAACAGTGTATCACCGATTTCAATTCCTGGGAATTCCATGATCAACTCTCTTAGAGAACTCTCCAGTCTTCCGCCGGGAAGAAGAGATCTGTGGGGAATCTCTCTCAGTACAGCCCTGTCCGTACCTCTTCCCGATCTCCAGTGTTTTATGATAGCGATTGATATTTCAAGTGATTCCCATGTGTTCCTGAAAGACGAAACGAGTTCTCTGTAGCGCTCTACTCCTCTTGCTGTAAGGGGGATTATTACTTCGCTGGTGATCTCTGTATAACCTGAATCCGGAGATGAACAGTAAAGCGTTACGTCATGATTAAGAAATACCGCATCCGGAGATGCGAGCATGATTGCCAGAATAAACAACAATGCTCAGCGGCTCCCGTCTGTAAGCTCCAGGATCGGTGGCTGCAGGGTTGATGTTCTGTTAACATCGAGCAGAGTCATGCTGATATAATGCTTCTGGATAGCGTCTACATCGGTGCCGTCAGGATTGATCACTGGAAGTGACCGGTACCTGTCATATGCGAATACTCTGCCAGGTTCAATCTCTCTGAATGAAATGTCAGAGCTGAATTGCGCCATTCGCGTCCATCTCCAGCCCTTTATCTCACTGATTTTCAGTGCGGGAACATTTACATTGATAATCGTTCCATTCGGAATTTTCTTATCAATGTCATTGTCAAGAAGTGAATCAAGAGCAGAGGAAGCAGTTTCGAATAGAGGCTTTTCACCGTGCGTTGAAATCCGAACGCTCAGCGCGATAGACGGAATGCTCCAGAGTGCGGCTTCCATCGCAGCGGCGACAGTTCCCGAATATAGAATGTTATTCGATAGATTCGATCCCGGATTGATACCTGATACAAGAAGATCAGGAGGGCTATCCTTCATAACCTCCATGAGAGCAACCTTTACGCAATCAGTGGGTGTTCCATCCAGCGCCCATTTATCAGGCCCCTCTTTTATGAGTTCCATTGAAGTATAAAGACCGAGAGCGTGGCTGGTTCCGCTGCAGTGATGAAGCGGAGCAACAACCCATATCTCGTGTTTTTCCCTTAATGAGTTTTCCAGTTCGAGAAGTCCCGGCTGATCGTAACCATCATCGTTTGTCAGAAGGATCCGCATGGAGTTAAAGAGAACGCTGAAGTGAGAAACGATGTACTGTTCCCATAGCGTAATTCACGGGAACGAAGGCGTAATCGAGTATCCATCCTCCTGCGGAAAGACCCATACCCGCCGTAAGGTCTCTTGAGTCATCAAAGAACCTCATGCCGAATCTGAGGCTAAGCCATCTTTTTGGTGTGTATTCAAGACCGCTGCCTGCTGAGAATCTGTTATCAAGCGGTTTTCTGATCTCTCCTGATAATGCAAGTAACCCTATCGGCAATCCGAAGGTATATCTGGCTCCGACCCTCCAGGTTGACGGAAGCCTGAATTCGTTATCAACCATTGTCACTGATGGGCCTATGTGCTGCAGAGCTGCTGCAATATCCAGGTTTGTCATTGGATGTATAACCAGGCCTGCATCAAACGCTACTCCAGACGAACTTTCCAGCCAAACTTTTTCACGGAGTATCTTGATTCCGACTCCCAGATCAAACATTCCAAGCCTGATTGCTCCTGCGGCATGGAAGGACATGTCCCAGGCGGAAAAAGTATCCAGAGGTTCAGAAGTCGCTTCATCTCTCATCTCAATGTCTCCGACATGAAGAAAACGGCCGGCTAGAGCACAGATGACGGGACCTGCCGGAAAATTCCAGGCAAGGTAGTTCTGTGAAGCGTCTCCAAGCCATTGATTATGTCCGGCAGTAATTGCACCTGTTTCAACTGAAGCGAGGAGAGCCGGATTAGTGAATCCTGCCAGACTCCCGCTGTTTATTACCCCTGTTCCACCGAGTGCAGCTGCTCTTGCTCCAGGATCAATCTTCAGGAAACTGAAAGCTCCCGCGCCCGCGTCACGGTATACTTCATCAGAAGAAAACACCTGTAACACAGCAAATATGAGTAATCCAACAAGAATTATTCTGATAATGACCCTCGCATTTCAATGAAGATATCGATTTACATGTTATCCATATCTAGTTTCTATCATACAAATTGACAATAGTTCCACTTCAGGTGCGCTCGCAAAAAGATTATTACATATTATATTTTTCCTTCCAGCCTTAGTTTTCTTTTTTAAATCGGATGGAGTAGTCAGTTGAAATTGATAATAATACTTTCTGTCTTGGCGATCTGTGCTTCCACCGGTGCTTTCGATATCGAGTATCCGGAAGCCAGAGTTTCTGATCAGGTGGATGATTATTTCGGAACACTCGTTCCGGATCCATATCGTTGGCTTGAGGACGTTGATTCCGCTGAAACACTGGAGTGGATAGCTGCCCAGAACGACCTCTGGGAGGGTTTCATTGAGGTTATCCCCCGCAGGGAATGGATAAGAGAAAGATTTGAGGATATTTACGACTACCAGCGCTACTCAATGCCTTACAAGAGAGGTGAACGCTACTTTTTCAGCCTTAACGACGGTCTGCAGGATCACTCCGTATTTTGCTATCGCGAAAGCCTTGATGGTGAACCGGTTGTACTTATTGACCCGAATGAGTTCCCCGAGGAGGAAAGGCTGTCTCTTGCCGGAGTCGTCGTAACCGACGACGGTAATATGCTCGCCTGGGCAACCAGAGGCAGCGGGTCGGACTGGTCCACATGGTATGTAATGGATATAGAGACACAGGCGGCTCTGGGTGATACCATCCAATGGACAAAGGGCGGTGTAAGCTGGAACGCCGACAACACAGGTTTTTACTATACAAAGTATAAAGAGCCCGAGGAGGGGCAGGAATATCTCGAGCTTAACGATGATCAGAAAATCTTCTTCCACAGTCTCGGCACTTCGCAGGAGCAGGACAGTCTGGTTTACGAACGGCCGGACAAGCCTGAGTGGATGTTGGGGGCCTATGAGACAGAAGACGGCAGATACCTGATAATCTGGGTCTGGGATTCGAGTCTTGTGAGGAAAAATGGAATCTTCTACATAGATCTGCTATCGGAGGATAGACAGGTAGTAGAACTTCTTGGAAATTTTGACGCACAATACTCACTGATTGGTAACATAGGGGAGGAATTCTACATTCGTACGGATCTTGACGCTCCACACGAGAGGATCATCTGCATCGACATCACCGAGCCTTCCAGGGAGAATTGGAGAGAGATCGTACCCGAGGCAGAGGAGATTCTTGAGAGCGCTTCTATCCTGAACAACAACGAGTCGCTGGTTCTACAGTATTCGTGGGACGCCTTCACTAAAATGCATCTGTACAGCATTAAGGGCGAGTTTCAGAAAGAACTTGAACTCCCCTGCCGGGGAACAGTGTGGGGATTCTGGGGTCTTCAGTCAGACACCGAAACTTTCTACCTATTCAGCTCTCTCCTCCATCCCGGAGAAGTTTACAGTTACGATTTCGAGACCGGTGAAAGCGCCTTCCTCTGGGCACCCGAAATAAACGCGGATCTTTCAGGATACGAAGAAGAACAGGTTTTCTATGAGAGCCACGACGGAACGATGATACCCATGTTTCTTGTATACCCGAAGGATATTGAGCTGGACGGGTCGAACCCCACGCTGCTGACCGGCTACGGAGGGTTCGGGGTCTCAATGAGACCCTGGTTCAGTACAGCCAGGCTTGTCTGGCTTGAGATGGGCGGAATCTACGCTATTCCCTGCATCCGAGGGGGTGGAGAGTACGGTGAGGAATGGCACCTTGCCGGAATCAAGGGAAATCGTCCGGTTGTATTCGGTGATTTCATCAGAGCTGCGGAGTACCTTATAGAGGAAGGCTACACCTCAACGCCGAAACTTGCCATCTCCGGGGGCTCCAACGGGGGAACTCTGGTAGCGTCATGCCTGAACATGAGACCGGATCTTTTCGGTGCCGCTTCTCCAGCCATGGGAGTGATGGATCTGCTTCGCTTTCACATGTTTACCATGGGGTGGGCCTGGATCTCAGAATACGGTGATCCCGATGATCCTGATGAATTTGAATTCCTTCTCAACTACTCTCCATACCACAACATAGAGACTGATATCGAATATCCTCCGGTTATGATATCAACTGCGGATCACGATGACAGAGTGGTTCCAGGACATAGTTTCAAGTACGGAGCAAGGCTGCAGGCTGCTCAGGCCGGAGATGCGCCCATTCTGATGTCGATTCATGCAAGAGCAGGACACGGTGGAGCAGTGGGCCTGTCCGAAGGTTTGGACCAGATATCCGATATGTACGCTTTCTTCTGGCAGATGCTTGGAATGAGCGAGTAAACGAAAATCGAGATACATGAGGAACATTGGTATTCATGAAAGCTGTGCATTTCAGAACAGAGAAGCATGAAGGTCTCTGGAACATGGCTTTCGACAAATACCTGATGGAACAGGTTCGCGGTGGCCGATGGAGTTTCGTTCTTAGAACGTATGGCTGGGAACCGGCCTGCGTTTCAATCGGAAAACTGCAGAGTCTTGACAGTGAAATAAATACTGATCTGCTCCACAGTAGTGGATATCACGTTGTAAGAAGGCCAACAGGCGGACGTGCTGTCTGGCATGAGACAGAATTGACTTACAGCATTACGGCCGGGATAGAACATCCACTTGTATCCGGTTCCATAAGTGAAGCTCTAAGGAAGGTCTCAATGCCCATGGTCGAAGCCATGAATATTCTTGACATACCGGTTTCAGTGAGTTCTTCAGATCGTCACCGTGCCGGAGGGCCAAGAATGAAAAGCAATCCGTGCTTTACCTCCCATGGGAAATGGGAAGTCGGTACACCTGACGGCAGGAAGCTTGTCGGAAGCGCACAGGCACGCAGCAGGGGTGTTTTTCTTGAACATGGATCAATTCTCTTCTTGAATGATCAGATGAAAATACTTGATTACCTCCCTCATACTGCTTCAATACGCCAGAAGAGCATCCTTGCTCAACATCTGAAAGAGGGCATTGCGTGCGTAAGGGAATTCAAACCTGACCTGGAGATGCTGGATATGGAAAACGCCCTGCACTCTTCTTTCGAAAATACTCTTGGTGAGTATCTTCATTACTGTGATTTCAGTACACTGGAGGGAAAAAGGCTCAATGAGCTGGTAAGTGAATGCAGAAATGAAATACAGGAAAAAACCTGACTGGCTTAAAATGCCGTCCAGAGGCGCCGAGGAAGCTGCGAGAATAAGAGCTATTCTTCTGAAGTACAGCCTTGATACAGTATGCAGACAGGCAAAATGTCCAAATCTTGGTTACTGCTATCAGAATGGTACCGCCACGTTTCTGATACTTGGAAACGTTTGTACCCGATCATGCGCGTATTGCGCTATAGGAACTACAGCCGGGAAACCGGATCCTCTCCATCCTGATGAGCCTGAGCGTGTGGCGAAAGCCGCAGCGGATATGAATCTTTCGTATGTCGTTATTACTTCGGTAACCAGGGATGATCTTCCGGACGGTGGCGCGGAGCACTTCTCAAGGACTGTTAAAGCGTTGAGGGTTAGAATCGAAGGAGTAAAGATTGAAGTACTGACACCGGATTTCAAAGGTAATAACGCTTCTCTGGAAACAGTTGCGGAAGCAGACCCTGATGTATTCAATCATAATCTTGAAACTGTAGAGAATCTCTTTTCTGCGGTAAGACCTGATGCGTCTTACGATCTGTCTCTTTCAATCCTTGCCAGGTATGGAAAGCTGTCTCCCTCCACCCCGCTTAAAAGCGGTCTCATGCTCGGCATTGGAGAAAAGGATGCTGATATCAGGAGAGCAATCCATGATCTGAGATCCAGCGGAGTGACTATGCTTACCCTTGGTCAGTACCTTCAGCCTTCAAGAAGACACTGGCCCGTCGACAGGTTTGTAACTCCCGGAGAATTCGATAATTGGAAAGAATTCGCTCTTTCCGAGGGATTTAACTCAGTCGCTTCCGGACCACTGGTGCGAAGTTCTTTTCATGCGGAGTTGAATTACAGTACTGAAGCTGCAGGATCTTTCAGTTTGTAACTTCTTATTGAATGGACTGATTCCTTCTCGAAAGTCAGAAGACCTATCTCCCTTATCCATCCTCTTATCGGCAGATTTATGATATCAAGGCAAACGCTCATAGCATCAAGAATTAACTCCGGCTGAAGGCCAAGTGTCAATGAGCAGTGCGGAACCCAGCACCCTGGACGGTAGAGACCCTCCGAAAGATAGGAAAGCTCATCGAATATTCTGTACAGTCTTTCGTGCACCGATAAGAGAGACGGAGTAATGACAGGCCCAAGAAACACCGTACCGCTTGCGAGGCCGAATGTGGCAATGGATGAAAATGTCACAGGGAATGCTTTATGACTCGCCGCGAAGTCCATTATATCATCAAGTATGAGATCAGGTTCGAGGTTTTCCCATATGGCAAGTGTAAGATGTGGTTTTCCACCTGATCTGAGCAGAGGCGATGAAAACCCTCTGGTTCTGAGTATGCTCCACGCGCGGTTTATCTTATCCTCGGTTTTACTGTCCAGAAACAGACAGATATCACAAAACACTAAGTCCTGCCCTTCTCGTGAACATAAATACTATGCTATTTCTCTTCACTGTTTCAATATCCTTTATTCCGGATGATCGAAAGAGAATGCTCCGGTTCTTCCATCAGGAAGAGTCAGGAAACCGCGACCTCCAAGGAACAGTGACATGTGATACTGCATTTCATCCACCTCGAAACGGATATCGTGCCATGGAGCGTAATGCCATGCGGATATACTTTCGCCTGCGGCATTCAGAGGTTCTGCGGACAGAATAAGAACACTGAAGCTCTCGGGAGTTAGAGAGATTACCTGTCCGATATTGATTCCCCTCTCTATCACAAGACCGGAGATGTCTTCCGGACAGGGGATACTTTCCAGAGTTATAAGTTCTCTTTTCCAAATCAACACATCCTGTTGAGACAGGTAAAACGAGTCAGGATCAATAACAGCGGAATCAGGAATCGATTCCGAATCGGAATAACAGGAAAACGATAGAAGAACAGTAATACAAAATATCCGAATTTTCATCATTTAGCCTTTCAAACCGATTATACGATCCGGTATACAGTGGAGTCCAACCTGGAATTGTGTTTCAAGCCATCCCCTTCTTATGTTTGCGTCTATGGATTACAGTTCAATACTGAGTTACACTCACGGTCTGGTTCTTGCGCCTATGGCCGGTTCCACGGATTCTGCCTTCCGACGGATATGCCGTTCGATGGGTGCTACAGCAGTCGTTACTGAGATGGTTGCTGCAGCCGGATTGTCCAGGCGATCAGTCAAAACGAAAAAATTACTGCAATACGATCCTGAAGAAAAACCGATTGGTGTACAGTTATTCGGAAGCAGGCCTGATGATTTCGCAAAAGCTTCATTACTTGTATCAGAACTCGGCTTTGACTTCATCGATATCAATGCCGGATGCCCTGTGAAGAAAGTCCTTAGAAGCGGTTCAGGTTCAGCGCTTCTTCGAGATATTCCAAGGCTTGCAGCGATTGTAAGAGCAGTTTCATCTGAGACCGATCTTCCTGTTACGGTTAAGATACGCACAGGCTGGTCACCTGAAGAACCTGTAACGGACAGTCTTCCGACTATTCTGGCAGATGAGGGAGCCGCCGCAATAGCGGTTCACGGCAGATACCGTTCTGATATGTTCGCAGGCAAGGTCAGAACACTGGAGATAAAGCGCATAGTCAATTGCTCTCCTGTTCCGGTAATAGCAAACGGAGATGTTATAGATGTAGAAGCCGCGATTGATTTAAAGAATTCCACCGGAGCATCAGGATTGATGATAGGCAGAGGCGCTCTTGGCAATCCATGGATCTTCAGGGGTATATCCGGCAGACCGGAAGATGCTGTTCCGTATCCTGGTGAGCTTTCATCGATAATCATCAAACAGTTCGAGATGATGAAGGAGTATATTCCCAGGGAGCATGTGTATCATATATTGAGAGGACATCTGCTGCATTACCTGAAAGGATTCAGGGGAGCGTCCGGATTACGCGGGAAAGCGGTGCATGTTGAAAGCCTTGCAGATTTGAGCAGTATTCTAGCTGAAGCGGAGGAATCATTGAGAATGGAAAGGATTGACCGGATTTGAAATCTATTCTTATAACGCTCTGTTCCATATTTCTTATTGGATCAGCCTGTGGTCCATCTGATTCTATTCTGCTGCCGGACAGGACTATCCTTGAAGAAAGCGAGTCCTGCAGATATGTATGGCAGGAAAATGATGGCTGGGCTTTTATTGCATGGGCAATGGATATCCAGGATGGCGCTGAAATACTGGCAATCCAGTCCGGTTATCTTCCTCAGGACAAACCGCAGCCGGGCGAAGAGATAAGATTTCCTTTTCCCGGGAATCTCTCGGATGCGCTTGAAA
Source organism: Candidatus Aegiribacteria sp. (assembly GCA_021108435.1). Classification (NCBI taxonomy): domain Bacteria; kingdom Pseudomonadati; genus Candidatus Aegiribacteria; species Candidatus Aegiribacteria sp. The sequence goes on along the minus strand of JAIOQY010000173.1, from coordinate 3,388 downwards.
GACGCCTTTATTCCGCAAGACTTGTAAGGGAAGCCACTGAAAAACTTGGATCTGAAGATACGCTATCTGTCTGTAACCTTCTTAGAACAGCAATGGACACTGATCCTTCCTGGTCTGTTCCAGCATACAACTTTGCTCTTATTCTTCTTGAAACCGAAGGTCCTGACAGTGTTCTGGCTATGCTTCAACCATGGTCACATAAGTTTGACGCTGCGCTGATTCAGTCAGAAATAGCATGGAATAATGGTAATCCGAATGAAGCGCTCCGGCAGCTTGAAATATGCCTTATGGCAGAATCACCACCATTTGAAGCGCTTGCTGCAGCAGCACTGATCTACACCGTAACAGGACATATCTATCAGGCTTCAGGCATCTGGAGAGAGATACTCGCAAGTCATGAAGCTGACGCATCCATCAGACTCATGGCAGTGAAGTACGCAATCATCTTCGAACAGCGACAGATCCGTTAATAGACCTTAAACAGTTTCGATTCTTACAGGAGTAACCTCCCCTATCACTCTTGTCGCCAGCACCGTTCCGGGAAACGGAATTCGATTGAATAACTCAATCGTAAGGCCAAGTGTTTTACCGACTGTTTATGCAAGAACACGTACATAATTCTGATGTATTGACATTCATAAGTTGTAGAGTAATAGTGAATAATAATTGTAGGCTGGTATATTGGCTTTACTTTTTTATCTCTTGGAGGGGAATTATGAAATACTTTTCTTTTCTTATTACAATACTGTGTATTGTATCTATTTCGTCTGCTACTTCGGTCACTCAGACAAGCTGGACCGGAGGTCCGGGGTACCCTGGACCGCTTGACAGCTGGGATTCAGGAAAATTCTATCAGTCCAGTAATATTAACTGGGCACACACACCGGGAATCCTGAATATCACTCGCGTATACGATTACGAACATATTATTTCTACGAGCTTCAGTGGTCCATCATCAATATTCGCGGCAGACGTGAATGGTGATGGCAAGATAGATGTACTTGGTTCAGCTGCTGTTTCCAACGAGATCTTCTGGATGGAAAACAAGGATGGCACAGGTATCATCTGGACCCAGCATCCGGTTGATGATAACTTTGATAGCGCCAGCTCTGTTTATGCTGAAGATATGGACAATGATGGTGATATTGATGTGCTTGGTGCAGCTGGTCTTGATCATGATATCATATGGTGGGAAAATGCTACCGGATCCGGTCTTGGCTGGATTGAACATCTTGTTGATCTGAGTTTCTACGGCGCTAACTCGGTATATGCTTCAGATGTCGACGGTGACGGTGATATGGATATACTGGGAGCAGCTATTAATGTAGATATGATATCATGGTGGGAAAACATGGATGGAATAGGACATGTCTGGACCGAACATATCATAACCAGCAGTTTCGATGGTGCTCATGCCGTCTGTGCAGCTGATATCGATAGTGATGGTGATATTGATGTACTTGGAGCTGCACGCAATGCACACGATATCTACTGGTGGGAAAATATGGATGGTTCCGGCACGAACTGGGTAGGCCATCCGGTTAATACACAATTCAGCGGCGCATCGTCTGTATTTGCAGCAGATGTGAACGGTGATGGCAAGATGGATGTACTCGGAACCGCCATTTATGATGACGACATTTTCTGGTGGGAGAATCTGAACGGTTCCGGTACTGACTGGAGCAAGCATAAAATAGATGAGAATTACCATGGAGCATCTTCAGTGTATTCGGTTGATATGGATGATGATGGTGATATGGATGTAATTGGAGCCGCACAGGGTAAGAACGATATTTCATGGTGGGAAAATACTAACGGTTCCGGCTTGAACTGGACCTCTCACGAGATTGATGCGGATTTCGAAGGAGCATCTTCAGTATTTCCCGCAGATTTTAATGGTGATGGGGTAATAGATGTACTCGGATCATCGTTCTACTCCAATTATGTCTCATGGTGGGGAGGATTTGAAGCGGTAGGTATTCTGGAATCAAGTATTCTGAATACACTGTCTATTCCTCTATGGGGTTGGATTGACTGGACCTGCTCCTCAGAACCTGGAACTTCGGTTTCTTTTCAAGTCAGAGCTTCTGATGATCACAACATTATGGGTGAATGGTCGAATATAATAACTTCACCTGGCAACCTTGGAGGCATACTGTACAATGGTCATCAGTATGTTCAGTATAGAGCCATTCTGACAGCGGAAGACAACAACTTAACACCTACCCTTGAAGATATTACCATTTCATGGAATCTGGAAGGAATTGGCGAAGGTGATCCGGCTGGATTCAGTCTTCTTCCGTTTTCTCCAAACCCGATGCAGAGCACTGTTCATATAGGCTATACCGTGCCTGGCGAATCTATTGTGCATCTATCGATTTACGATGTCTCCGGACGTCTGGTTAAGCAGATTGAATCAGTTGATAGCCAGGATGGCTATAATCAGGTAGTAATTCCTGAATTTGAATCCGGTCTGTATTTCTGCCGGATGACATCCGGTGATTTTGCTGAAACGCAACAGTTTGTCGTAATTCGGTAAAATATCTATTTCTGTTCGATGAATGAATTGAAAGGGAGCCGGTCATCAACTGGCTCCCTTTTTTTAGATAAACGGAATGAAATATTACGATGTTTATGATAACCCTGTCAGGTATAATGGCGAAATCAGGAATAACGTTTCATCTTTTCGGACAGATTGATATGGATTATCAATACAATTACATTCGAATATTTCCAGATTTTCAGAGGACTTGTTGATTATATGTATTGCTGTATAATACATTCAGCTTTTTAAGAGCAAGTTGTTTTTGTTTGTTTACTGTGTTACGAAGAGGTTTAAGTCATTTCTGAATCGTATCAATATTTTGAAATCCATAAGCGTAATTGTATGTGTGAAAAATAATTACTAGATTATATTTGTATATGCCGCGATTCCGCAGCACGGTTCCGGGCCGTACCCCGGTTAAACATGCCCCATGTAAGAGGGGTAACTGTGGCAATAATGCCGCATTGTTCTCAGGGACGAAATATCCCGGGAAAAGGAGTTCTAATGGAAAATAAACTATTTGTTGGTGGATTGGCCTGGGCAACAAACGATGAAGGTCTGAGAAAGGCCTTTGAGGAATATGGAGTTATTGAAGAGGCTAACGTAGTTTGCGAAAGAGATACAGGCCGGTCAAGAGGATTCGGGTTTGTAACTTTTGAAACCGAAGATAGCGCAAAAGCAGCCCAGGAGGCCATGCACGGACAGGAAATAGATGGACGCCAGCTCAGAGTGGACTTTGCTAACAGCAAACCAAGACGGAACTAGCGAAATTCTACTTCAGTGATGTAAGGGGAGGCATTTCTGCCTCCCCTCTCCCCTGACTTGCATTCATTCAGCAGCAGC